>DATIUR010000414.1:0-3011 GCA_035466675.1 Anaeromyxobacteraceae bacterium
TGCTGGCAGGGCGTCGATGCCGGCGGGAGCGGACGGGAGCGGCGGCCGTACCCTGCCCTGCGAGGCGCGGAGCGCCGAGGGGAACGCCTCCCCCGCGGGGCCCGTGGGTGGATGCTGTGCTTCCGTGAACCCGAATCGCGCACCGCCGGTTGGTTAGAGCGCCGATCGGTTTGCCCGGCCGTCGCGAGGCGCAGGGGCCCGAGCCGAGCCGGGCACACGAGGAGCGAGCAGCGGAAGCGTGGCTGGAAGCCACGTTGAGCAGCGGAGCGACGAGGCTGCCCGGCGCAGGCCGGGGGCCTGCGCCGCAGCAGGCTGGGCAACCCGTTCGGTGCTCTGGCGCGCCGCGCCCGACCGGGCGGCTAACAGGTGAACCGTCAGCCGGGCAGCGCGGGCTCCGGCGAGACCAGGAACCCGCTCGCCCCCTTGCAGGTGCGCCCGTTCAGCTCGAGGTGGGCGTCCTCGGAGGCCTCCCGCCACAGCTCGCCCTTCCTGCGCCAGGTGCCGTGCAGCGCCACCCGGGCGGTGAGCGGCACGGTCACCTCCACCTCCGGCTCGCGGAGCCGGAAGCCGGCGGCGACCCGGTCGCGCTCCGGCAGCGCCGCGTGGAACGGGGAGGACGAGGTGATGAAATGGGCCTTCCCGCGCGCGACCCAGAAGACCCAGCCCATCTCGCCCACCACCCGCTCCATCGCCTCCACGCCGGCGCGGGCCTCGGCCAGGGGGAGGTCTCCGGCGTTCCGCGCGTTGCGCACCGCCGCGATCGCCACGAAGCGTCCGAGCGCCGCGCGCTCCGCCGGCGAGAGGGGGCGGCGCGCGGCCAGGCCCTCCCGGAGGAGCGGGGCCAGCGAGGCCCCCAGGGCCTCCATCTCCTCCCCGAGCGGGGCGATCCGCTCGAGCGCGCTTTCCACGTCGTCGAAGTGGCGCTCGGCCCCGGCCGGCCGGCGCACCGGGGCCCGCTTCCACTCCCCGATCCACGGGCGGTAGGCCCACACGTGCGGGTCCTCGTCGCCGGGCTCGCCGCGGGACGCGAAGCCTTCCAGGTACCAGGGCGGGAGGAGCGCCTGCGGCGAGGGCACGGTGCCCGGGACCTACCGCCTCCCGTCGCGCCGCGCAAGACGCCCCCGGCGCGGCCGGCCCCTGCTATCGTCGCCCGCCGTGCCGGGGCCCCTTCTTGCCGCGCTGGCCCTCTCGCTCCTCGCCGCGCCGGGTGCGCTCCCCCCGCCCTGCGCCGCGGCGGGCATGTCCTTGCCGCGGGACGCGGGGGCGTGCGCTGCCGCCCTGGAGGAGTCGTGCGACGCGGGCCGCCCCGGCGGTTGTGCGGCGCTCGCCGATCTGGTCGAGGCGGGCGTGGGAGCGCCCCCCGATCCCGCCCGCGCCGGGGACCTGCGGCGGCGCGCCTGCCGCGGCGGCCTGGGCGACGCCTGCGAGAGCCTGGCCGCCCGCGAGGCAGACGCTTCCCGGGCCCGCGCCCTGCGCGAGCAGGCCTGCGCGCAGGGCTCGGGGGCCGCCTGCCTCGGTCTCGCCCGCGACCGGGCCGGCGAGCCGCGGCGCGGGCGCCTCCTCGAGCGCGCGTGCGACCTGGGGTCGGGCGAGGCCTGCCTCGAGGTCTCCGCCACCGCGGAGGCGAGGGAGGCCCCCGGCCTCGTCGATCGCGCCTGCCGGCTCGGCTCGGGCGAGGCGTGCACGCGCGCCGCGCGGGCCCGGGCCCAGGCCTCCGACGCTGCGGGCGCGGCGAGCCTGCTCGAGTCGGCCTGCGCCCTCGGCCACCGCGAGGGGTGCGCCCGCCTCGCGCTCGCCCTCCTCTCCGGGAACGGGGTCCCGCGGTCGCCCTGGCGGGGCGCCACGCTCCTCGCCGGCGCCTGCGACGCGCTCCCCCCCGAGGACTGTCTGCGGGCGGCGGAGGCGCACCTGGGGAGCGTGGGAGCCGTGGTCGAGGCGGGGCGCGCCCCCGCGCTGCTCGAGGCCGCCTGCGACCGGGGGCTGCCCCTGGGGTGCGCCCTGGCCGGGCGCGCCTTCCAGGAAGGGCGAGCGGTTCCGGCCGACGCGGCACGGGCGGCCCGCCTCTACGGGCGCGCCTGCGACGCGGGGCTGCCCGAGGCCTGCCGGGACCTGGCCATCCTGCACCGGTACGGCGCCGGCGTGCCGCGCGACGAGGCCCGGGCGCGCGCCCTCCTGGAGCGGGCCTGCGCCGCCGGCGAGCGGGAGGCCTGCGGCCTTCGCGACGAGCCGCCCCCTCCGGAGGACTGACGGCGGAGCGCCGTCAGGCCGGCAGCACCGAGCGCTCCGGCAGGCCGGGCGACAGCGCCGCGAGCACCGCCTCGAGGAGCGCCTCCTCCTCGATGGGCTTCTTCAGGAACGCGCTCGCGCCCGCGACGCGCAGGGGGACCTCCGAGGCCGCGTACGCGGAGATGCCCAGGACCGGGGCGCGCTCGAGCCGCCGGTCGCCCGAGGAGCGGAGCGCGCGGACGAGCTCGTCGCCCTTCATGCCCGGCATCTCCTGATCGACGAGGAGGAGATCGGGTGGATCGAGCCGCGCGAGGGCGAGGGCCGCCTCCCCGGAGTCGGCCGGCACGACCTCGAACCCGACCTCCTCGAGCACGAGCGCGACGACCCGCAGGATGACGTGGTTGTCGTCGACGAGCAGGATCCGGACGGGACGGGGCATTCGATCCACCCGATTCGACCCTACGTCGCGGGAGGCGCGGGCGGAAGCCCGGTCAGCCCTTTGCCCCCCGGATGGGGCGTTCCGGGTCGGCCCTCCGGCGCATTTGCCGCCCCGCACGGCGGGACGCTAGCATCCGGCACCGCCGGCCGGCCGGGCCGGGGCCTCCGGGGGGAAGGGACATGATCGGCGACCACATCCGCGCGCTGAAGGGCGGGCGCTGGATCCACGGCATCGACGGCGGCGACAGGACCGTGCTGCACCTCGGCGACCGCCCCGGCCCGCGGGTCCTGCGCACCTACAGGCCCCTCTTCGTCGAGGGGGCGGAGGTCGTGGAGGTGGTGGCGCA
>DATIUR010000415.1:0-7205 GCA_035466675.1 Anaeromyxobacteraceae bacterium
GATGGATCGCGAGGTCGGGTCGCAGGCAAGGCGCACCACGAAGGTTCCCAGGCGCCTCTCGAGGCGAGGGCTCACCATCTCGCGGAGCTTCACCACGCGGGGGGTCGACCCGGCGGACGAGCTCGTCTGGGAGACCCGCACCGCCCAGATCACCGCCGAGGGCGGCAAGGTGATCTTCGAGCAGCGCGACGTGGAGGTCCCGAAGAGCTGGTCCCTGCTCGCCACCAACGTGGTGGCCTCGAAGTACTTCCGGGGCCCGCTCGGCGACCCGAGCCGGGAGCGCTCCGTCCGGCAGCTCGTCTCCCGCGTGGTCCGGACCATCGCGGCCTGGGGGCGCAAGGACGGCTACTTCGCCGGCGAGGAGGACGCCCAGGCCTTCGAGGCGGACCTGGCCCACCTCATCTACCGGCAGAAGATGTCCTTCAACTCGCCGGTCTGGTTCAACGTCGGCATCGAGGAGAAGCCGCAATGCTCCGCGTGCTTCATCAACTCGGTGGACGACTCGATGGACTCGATCCTCCGGCTCGCCCACACCGAGGGCATGCTCTTCAAGTACGGCTCGGGGACCGGCTCGAACCTCTCCCGCATCCGGTCGTCGCGGGAGATGCTCTCCGGCGGCGGCGAGGCCTCCGGGCCGGTGTCGTTCATGCGCGGCTTCGACGCCTTCGCCGGCGTCATCAAGTCCGGCGGGAAGACCCGGCGCGCCGCCAAGATGGTCATCCTCGACGCCGACCACCCGGACGTGGCCGAGTTCGCCACCTGCAAGGCGGACGAGGAGAAGAAGGCCTGGGCCCTCATCGAGGCCGGCTACGACGGGGCCTTCAACGCCCGCGGCGGGGCCTACGACTCGGTCTTCTTCCAGAACGCCAACCACTCCGTCCGCGTCACCGACGCCTTCATGCGCGCGGCCATCGAGGACCGGGAGTGGGAGCTCGTGGCCCGCACCGACGGCCGCGTCCTGGAGCGCATCCGGGCGCGCGACCTGATGCAGCGGCTCACCGAGGCGGCCTGGGTCTGCGGCGATCCCGGCATGCAGTTCGACACCACCGTCAACGCCTGGCACACCTGCCCGAACACGGCCCGGATCAACGCGTCGAATCCGTGCTCCGAGTACATGTTCCTCGACGACTCGGCCTGCAACCTGGCTTCCCTCAACCTGATCCAGTTCCAGTCGATCGAGGGCGAGTTCGAGGTCGAGAAGTTCAAGCGCGCCGTCGACATCACCATCCTGGCCCAGGAGATCCTGGTCTCGAACGCGAAGTACCCGACCGAGCGCATCGGGAAGAACAGCGAGGAGTACCGCCCGCTCGGCCTCGGATACGCGAACCTCGGCGCCCTGCTCATGTCGAGCGGCCTGCCCTACGACTCGGACGCCGGCCGCGCCTGCGCCGCGGCCATCACCGCCCTCATGACGGGCGAGGCCTACGCCATGAGCGCGCGGATCGCGGAGCGGGTCGGCCCCTTCGCCGGCTACGAGCGGAACCGCGAGCCGTTCCTGGGCGTCATCCGCAAGCACTCCCAGCACGTCGACCGGATCGACGGCACCCTCGTCGAGCGGAGCCTGCTCGCGGGCGCGCGCGCGTCCTGGGCCGAGGCGCTGCGGCTCGGGATCGCGCACGGCTACCGGAACGCGCAGGTCTCGGTGCTGGCCCCGACCGGCACCATCGGCTTCATGATGGACTGCGACACCACCGGCATCGAGCCGGACATCGCCCTCGTGAAGTACAAGAAGCTGGTGGGCGGCGGCGTGCTGAAGATCGTCAACAACACGGTCCCCATCGCGCTCCGGAAGCTCGGCTACTCCGAGGCCGCCGTCGAGGAGATGCTCCAGTTCGTGGACGAGGCCGAGACGATCGAGGGCGCCCCGGGCCTCGACGCCGAGCACCTGGCCGTCTTCGACTGCGCCTTCAAGCCCCAGAGCGGATCCAGGTCCATCCACTACATGGGCCACATCCGGATGATGGGTGCCGTCCAGCCCTTCCTCTCCGGCGCCATCTCGAAGACCGTGAACATGCCCAGCTCCGCCACGCCCCGGGACATCGAGCAGGCCTACCTGGAGGCCTGGAAGCTGGGGCTCAAGGCCATCGCCGTGTACCGCGACGGCTGCAAGCGCAGCCAGCCCCTCAACACCGGCAAGTCCGAGGGCGAGGAGGGCGAGAAGCGGGACGTGCCCGAGGGCCGGCTGGCGCGCCGGCGGCTGCCGGACGAGCGCCGATCCATCACGCACAAGTTCTCGATCGGCGGCCACGAGGGGTACATGACCGTGGGGATGTACGACGATGGGGCCCCCGGCGAGCTCTTCGTGACCATGGCCAAGGAGGGCTCGGTCGTCTCGGGGCTGATGGACAGCTTCGCCACCTCGATCTCGATGGCGCTGCAGTACGGCGTGCCGCTCAAGGTCCTCTGCGACAAGTTCAGCCACACCCGCTTCGAGCCGTCCGGCTTCACCGGCAACCCGGACATCCCCATCGCCAAGTCGATCACCGACTACATCTTCCGGTGGCTGGCCCTGAAGTTCATCCCGAGCGACGACGCCACCGCCATCGCGCCCCCGCGGAACCTCTCCCCCGGCACGGCCCCGGCGCTCCCCTCGGCCCGGGCGCGGACGGTGGAGGCGCAGGCCGCCCTCCCGGCCGCGGCGGAGGCGAGGGCGAACGGGCACGCGAGCGGCAAGGCGAACGGACAGGGCGTCCAGGCCGGCGCCTTCGTGAACTCCGACGACGCGCCCCCCTGCCCGAGCTGCGGCAGCATCACCGTCCGCAACGGCGCCTGCTACAAGTGCGTGAACTGCGGGACGACGACGGGATGTAGCTGAGCCGCGCCGCCCTCCCGGCCCCCCGCTCGCGGCGAAGCCGTCGGGGGAGAGGGTCGGGAGGAACGGCCCGCGAACCCGGAGCCGCTCGGCGGGCCTCTCACCGGAAGTCCCTCGCCCTCCCCGCCGCCTGCGGCGCGAGCGCGAGCGGCGCGACCGACTCCACCCGCACGTTCACGACCCGCCCGGTCCGCTCCACCCTCCCCCGCGCCACCAGGAAGGGCGCCCCGCGCACCACCGGCCGGAACCGCTCGTAGACGTCGGGCATCACCACCAGGTTGGCGATGCCGGTCTCGTCCTCGAGCGAGACGAAGACGATGCCCCGCGCCGTCTCCGGACGCTGCCGGACGACGACGAGGCCGGCCACCTCGACCGGCGAGCGGTCCGGCAGGCGAGCCAGCTCGCGGGCGGTCCGGATCCGCTCGCCCGCCAGGCCGGGGCGGACGAGCGCCATGGGGTGGCCTCGCACCGAGAGGCCGGTGGCCGCGTAGTCGGCCGAGATCTCCTCGATCGCGCTCGACGGCGGGAGGGACGCCTCCGGCTCGGGCGGGGCCAGGCCGGCGAAGAGATCCCCCTCCTCGCCGGGCGCGGCCAGCGCGAGCGCCCGCCAGGCCGCGCCGCGGCGGTCCGGCTCGAGCGACCCGAACGCGCCCGCCTCGGCCAGGCGCGCGAGCCACGCCCGCGACAGACGGGCCCGGCGGGCCAGGTCCCCGATCGACCGGTACGGCCCGGCCGCCCGCGCCTCGAGGATCGCCTCGCCCACCGCCCGCGGCAGCCCGCGGATCGCGTGGAGCCCCACCCGGAGCGCCGGGACCTCGCCCGGCGCCGCCGGCCGGCCCGGCTCGGGGCCCTCCAGGGTCGACTCCCAGGCGCTGAAGGCCACGTCGGCGCCCCGCGCCTCGACCCCGTGGCGCTTGGCGTCCTCGACCAGCGTGTGCGGGGCGTAGAAGCCCATGGGCTGGCTGTCGAGGAGCGCGCAGGCGAAGGCGGCCGGGTGGTGGCGCTTCAGCCAGGCGGAGGCGTAGACGAGCAGGGCGAACGAGGCGGCGTGCGACTCGGGGAAGCCGTACCCGGCGAACCCGAGCAGCTGCCGGAAGATCCGCTCCGCGTCCTCGCCCGGGATCTTCCGCTCGGCCATGCCGGCCACCAGGCGCGCCTTCATGGCCGCCAGCTTCTCGTGGGAGCGGCGATGGGTCATGACGCGCCGGAGCTCGTCCGCCTCCCCCGGCGTGAAGCCGGCCGCCACCACCGCCAGGCGCATGGCCTGCTCCTGGAAGAGCGGCACGCCCAGGGTCCGGGCCAGCACCGGCTCGAGCGGCGCGTAGGGATAACGCACCGGCTCGAGGCCGTCGCGCCGGCGCAGGTAGGGGTGGACCATGCCCCCCTGGATGGGCCCGGGCCGGATGATCGCGACCGAGATGACGAGGTCGTAGAAGCAGCGGGGCGCGAGGCGCGGGGCGAGGGACATCTGCGCGCGCGACTCGACCTGGAAGACGCCGATCGAGTCGGCCCGCGAGAGCATCTCGTACACCGCCGGATCCTCCGCCGGGATGGTCGCGAGCGAGTCCGGGTGCGGCACCGGGATCTCGAGCGCCGGCGCGGGCCGGTGGCGGGCGAGCAGCGCCAGCGTGCGGGAGAGCGCGGTGAGCATGCCCAGGCCGAGCAGGTCCATCTTGAGGAGATCCAGCTCGGCCAGGTCGTCCTTGTCCCACTGGACGATGGTGCGGCCGGGCATGGCGGCCGGCTCGACCGGGACGGTCTCGCAGAGCGGCCGGCGCGTCACCACGAACCCGCCCACGTGGATGGAGAGGTGGCGGGGGAAGCCCTGCAGCTCGCGGGCGAGATCGAGCGTCCGGCGGACCCGCGCCGAGGCGATCGGATCGAGGCCCGCCTGCGCCGCGATCTCCGGGCCGACCGTGGAGAGGTCCTCGTAGGTGCCCAGGAGCTTGGCGAGCCGGTCCACCTGGGCGAGCGAGAGGCCGAGGGCCTTGCCCACGTCCCGGAGCGCCGACTTGGCCCGGTAGGTGATGACCTCGCAGACCATGCCGGCGTGGTCGCGGCCGTACCGGTCGTAGACGTACTGCAGGACCTCCTCGCGCCGCTCGTGCTCGAAGTCCACGTCGATGTCGGGCGGCTCGCCGCGCTCCGCCGAGAGGAACCGCTCGAAGAGGAGGCCCATCCGCACCGGGTCGATGGCGGTGATGCCGAGCACGTAGCAGACGGCCGAGTTCGCGGCGCTGCCCCGGCCCTGGCAGAGGATCCCGCGCGAGCGGGCGAAGCGGACCACGTCCCAGACGGTGAGGAAGTAGCTCGCGTAGCCCAGCTGCTCGACGAGGTCGAGCTCCCGCATGAGCTGGCGGGCGACGTCCTCGGGCGGATCGCCGCCGTACCGCCAGCGGGCGCCCTCGCGGACGAGCTGGCGAAGGAGGTCCATGCCCGTGATCTCGCGGCCCTCCCCGGTCTCCTCCCCGGTCTCCTCCCCGTTCTCCCCGGGCTGCCCCTGGCGGCTCGGCCGCCCGACGGGCGGCCTCGTCCCTCCCTCGGGCGGCCTCGCCCGTATGGACGGCAGCGGGTGCTCGCCCCGGATCTCCTCCATCCGGAACCGGCACTGATCGGCGATGGCCGCGGCGGTCTCGAGCCCCTCCGGGAAGTCGCTCCAGAGCGCCGCCATCTCCTCCGGGCCCTTGAGCGTCCGCTCGGCGTTGGGGAAGAGGCGGCGGCCCGCCCGGTCCACGGTGGTGCCGAGCCGCACGCAGGCGAGCACGTCCTGCAGCACCTGCCGGCGCCGGACGTGGGTGTGGACGTCGTTCACCACCGCCACCGGGATGCCCAGCCGCCGCCCCACCGAGCGGGCCGCCGCGATCCGCGCCTCCTCCCCGGCCACCCGGTGGCGCGCCACCCCCAGGGCGAGCCGTCGCCCGAAGACGTCGCGGAGCCGCGCCGCCGCCTCGCCGCCGGCGCCCGGGGCGAGCGCGAAGAGGCCGCGCGCCCGCTCCCCCAGGTCCGCCACCCACACGCCCACCTCCTCGGGGTCGCGCCGCTCGGGGGCCGCCCCCGGCGCCTCGTCGCCGCAGTGGGCGCGCGTGGCGAGCCGGCACAGGTTCGCGTAGCCGTCCCGGTCCATGGCCAGGAGCACGAGCGGCCCGGGCCGGCCGGGGGCGAGGTCGAGGACGCGCAGCTCCATCCCCACCACCAGCGGGAAGGAACGCCGCCGGGCCTCGGCGTGGGCGCGGACGATCCCGTAGAGCCCGCTCGCGTCGGCGAGCGCCAGGGCGGAGAGGCCGAGCTCCGCGGCCCGGGCCACGAGCTCCTCCGGGTGGCTCGCCCCCGAGAGGAAGGAGAAGCACGACCTGGCCCGGAGCTCGGCGTAGCGCGGCGCCATCAGTCGAAGAACCCGTGCAGCCAGAGCCGGCCGTCCGCCCCGTCGCGGTAGACCCAGCAGTCGCCCAGGTCCGCCAGCCGGACCCGGTAGTACTCGCGGTCGTAGGGCGAGGCCCACCACTCGCCCGAGAGCCGCTCCGGCCCCTCGATCCCGAGCACCGCGTGCGCCCGGGGGCCGACCCGCAGCGCGGTGAGCCGCCCGCCCTCCCCCTCGGCCACCACCCCCCGCGGCGCGGCCAGGAGCCGGGTGGGACGGAAGCCCCCCGGATCCTCCGCCGGCGGGCCCGCCTCCTCCCGCCGCCCCCCCGCACGCCGCGCCCCGCCCGGCCGGAACGGGGCCGGCCGCCAGGCCGCCTCGGGCCGGTGCCGGTCGACCGGCACCGCCTCGACCAGGGCCTCCTCCCCGAGCCGCACCGCCAGGCGCGAGAGCACCGTCTCGAGCGCGGCGATCGCCTCGGGCCGGTCGCCCAGCGCCAGCTGCTCGGCCGCGACCGGGGCGACCTCGATCGCGGCGAGGCGCACCCCCACCACCGCCGCCGGGAGCCGGAGCGCGAGCAGGTGCTCCCGGACCGGAGCGAGCCAGCGGGCCGCCGCCGCCGTCGGCTGGGCGAGGGGGACCGCGAGCCGTTCCTCCCCGCGCGGATCGAGCCTCAGCGTCACGCGGAGCCGCGTCGCGCCGAGCCCGCGGCCGGACAGGCGCGCCGCCACGCGGTCGGCCAGCCGCTTCAGCGCGAAGAGGAGCGGGTCGGCGCTCTCCGCCGGCGCCTCCAGGTCCAGCGCCTCCTGCGGGAGCGTGGCGGGCGCGTACGGGACGAGCGGCGAGGGGTCCTCCCCGCGCGCCAGCCGGGCCGCCGCCGCACCCGCCGCGCCGAAGCGGTGCGCGAGCGACTCGGGGGGCAGCCGCGCCAGCGCGCCGACCTCCCGGATGCCGAGCGCGAGGAGCCGCTCCTCGACGTCGGCCGGGAGATCCAGCGCGGCGAGCGGCAGGGGAGCCAGGGCGCGCGCCCCCTCG
>DATIUR010000416.1:0-10960 GCA_035466675.1 Anaeromyxobacteraceae bacterium
CGCCCCCGCCCCCCCGGCCGCCTCCGCGACCGCTCCCGCGGCGTCCTCCTCGCCGCCACCGGCCGCGGCCCCGCCCCCGAAGGCCGCCGCGGCGCGCACGCCGCGCCAGTCCGACTGGGCGAAGCGGCTCGCCCGGAGGCAGCGGCTCGTGGTCGAGGACGTCTCGTTCAAGGGGCGCACCGCCCACATGGAGGGCGAGGCCGGGCTGGCCGACCTCGCCGTGGCGGTGATGGCCACGCCGTCCCTCAAGATCCGGATCGAGGGGTTCGTGGACGCGACCAGCGACCCGGGCGGCGACGCGCGCCTCTCCATGTCGATGGCCCAGGCGGCCGGGCAGCGGCTGGTCGAGCTGGGCGTCCCGCGCGCGCGCGTGAGCTGGGCCGGCCGCGGCGGCGAGAACCCGCTCCTCCCCAACTTCACCGCCCGCGGGCGCGCCGCGAACCGGCGGCTCGAGGTGGTCGGCCTCCGCTGAGGCGGCCCCGGCCCGGAACGGGCGCCGCCCGGAGCGGCCATGCGCCATCGCTTCTTCGCGACCTGCGCCCGGGGCACCGAGGGCGCGCTCCGGCGGGAGCTGGCCGCCCTGCGCCTGGCCGCGCTGCGCGGCGAGCACGGGGGCGTCCACTTCGAGGGGCGCATGGAGGCGGGCATGCGGGCCTGCCTGCACTCCCGCGTGGCCATGCGGGTGCTGCTCGAGCTGGGGCGCTTCGCGGCGCCCTCGGCGGATGCGCTCTACCAGGGGGCGCGCGCGCTGCCCTGGGCAGACTGGCTCACCGACCGGACCACGCTCGCGGTGGACGCCACCGTCTCCGCCTCCGCCATCGGCCACTCCGGCTACGCCGCCCTGAAGGTGAAGGACGCGGCGGTGGACGTGCTCCGGGAGAGGCTCGGGCGTCGCCCCGACGTCGACGCCGAGGATCCCGACGTGCGGATCGCCCTCCACCTCGCCGAGGATCGGGCCACCCTCTCGCTCGACCTGGCCGGGTTCCCGCTCCACCGCCGCGGCTACCGGGTGGCGGCCACGCCCGCGCCGCTCAAGGAGAGCCTGGCCGCGGCGGTGCTCTCGCTCGGGCGGGTGGACCCGGCGCTCCCCTTCGTCGATCCCATGGCCGGCTCGGGCACGCTCGCCATCGAGCACGCCCTCCGGGCGCGCCGGGTCGCGCCGGGGCTCTCGCGCTCGTTCGGCTTCCAGCGCTGGCCGGGCTACCGGGGCGCGCTCCAGTCGGCCTTCGACCGCATGCGCGAGGAGGCGCGCGCCGCCGCCCTGCCCCGCGCGCCGGCTCCCATCCTGGCCCGCGACCTCCACCCGCGCGCGGTGGAGGCGCTCCGCCGCAACGTCGCGGCGGCCGGCGTGGCCGGCGACGTGGAGGTGGAGCGGGGGGACGCGCGCGACCTCGAGCCGCGCTTCCCGCGGGGCACCCTCTGCACGAACCCGCCCTACGGCGAGCGCTGGATGGCCCGCGGCCCGGAGCGGGCGGGGCGCGGCGCGGCCGGGGCGGCCGACGAGCGGGCGGGGCGGCGCAAGCTGGAGGGCTTCTACCGCGGGCTCGGGGAGATGCTGGCGCGCCACCACGGGTGGACCGCGGTGCTCCTGTCGGGGAGCCCGCTCCTGGAGCGGGCCCTTCCGGCCCGGCCGGAGGTCGACCACCGCCTCTGGAACGGCCCGCTGGAGGTGCACCTCCTGCGGCTCGGGATCCCGTGACGCTACCCGCTCGATCCCTCGCGCCTCGTGACGTCGAGCCGGATCGAGCCCGCCCCGTCGACCGGCCTGGGCGGGTCGGTCACCTCGAACGCCTCGAGCTGGAACCCGCGCCCCCGGCAGCGGCCGCACTCGGCCTGGGCCGCCGACCGCGCCGCGCGCTCGACCGCCTCGGCCGGGATCTCGACGGGGGCCCCGGGCTGGATCGTCCCGTCGGCGGGCGCCGTGAAGGAGATGGGGCGGCTCTCGCGGATCAGCGGGACCTCCACGCGGCTCTCCCGCCCGCCGGAGGCGGCGCGGAAGACGTACGTGGTCCGCGCGCCGCCGGGCGGCACCTCGAAGCGGTACGTGCGATCGCAGACGGACTCCTCGGGGCCGGTCGCCGCCAGCACCGCCCCCCGGCACACCACCCTGCCGGTCCCCTCGTAGCGCCGGGGGAGCTGGGAGAGGTCGAACCGGACCACGTCGCCGGCGCGCAGCGGGACCCCGCCGGAGGGCGCCTGCGCGCCCGCGGCGCTCGCCGCGAGCGCGGCCAGGAGCGAGAGCGTCGCCGCGATCGTCCTCGTCATGGCTCGCTCGGAGTCCTCCCCGATCGCCGCCGGACCCTGCGCCTCAGCGCGCGCCGGCCCCGGCCCCGGGGGAGCCGGCCTGCACCACCTGGGTGACGGAGACCTGGGGCGCGGGCCCCACCGCGCTCAGGAGGGCCTGCAGCCGCTTCTGCATGTCGCCGTCGCCGTTCTTGCCCACCCGGGCCAGGTAGAGGGTGACGAGATCGGTTCCGTCGGCCGGAGGCGTGCCCGCCTTCTGGAACGCGGCATGGACCGTCGCGATCCGGCTCGCCCCGTCCTCCTCGAAGGTCTTCCCGGTGTAGGGGTGCCGCTGCTTGGCGATCTCCTTCCAGCGCTTCTGGTCCGCGTCGGGCAGCGCCGGTGTGGGATGGAGGTGCTTGAGCAGGACGAAGTAGTTGTCGTCCTCGTCCTCGGAGATGCTCACCCGCCGCAGGTCCCACACCACGTCCCGCCCCCTGCGGGAGAAGCCCATGTTGAGGGCGAGGTAGGCCTTGGGCGACAGCTCCAGGTGCTCGGGGCCGAGCTCCATCCGGGCCCAGAGGGCCTGGAGGCGCAGGGACTTGTCCGCCTTGAACTCGAAGGTCAGGTCCCGGAGCGCCGCGGGGAGCCGGTCGCGGTGCTTCAGGAACTCCGCCCACTCCCTCAGCTCGCCGCCGTAGGGGACGTAGGTGTAGTCGAGGAACTTCGGCAGGTCGTAGAGCCACGGCATGAGCGATCCCGAGTCCACGAACCGGACCACCACCACCAGGCCGGAGGGGACCAGGGTGGAGTAGGTCAGGACCGCGCCGTCGTCGTACGGCGTGAACCAGATGGCCTGCTGCCAGGGCCGGCCGAAGCGATCCGTGTGGGCCTGGACCTGGTAGGGCTCGCCGAAGGAGGTCACCCGGATCTCCTCCCCGCCGATCTCGCGCGTGATCCGGGCGCCCTTGAGGAGGAGGTCCATGGAGAGCTTCGGCTTGGCCAGCAGGTCGCCCAGGGCGATGCCGTCCGGGCGACGGATCTTGAAGAGGTACACGTCGTTCGCCCGGGCGTAGTGGAGCCGGCCGTTCTTCGGGAGGTCGTTCTTCTTGTATTCGAGGCCCGAGTAGCCCCAGGTCTTGGTGGTCCCGTCGCGGAAGATGACCTCCGGGGTGTCGCTGATGGGGATGTCGGCGATGGCCTCCTCGCTGGCCTCGCCCGCCGGGAAGAGCTCGCCGCCCAGGCTGGCGAACAGGCCGTCCATGGCCCGCGTGTAGAACGTGACCTCGCGGGCGGCGAGCTCCTTGCGGAGCTCGAGGTAGGGGCGGGGCAGGGGGATGTCGAAGGCGCGCTCCAGGGCCTTCGACTTCTCGGGGAAGAGGGCGAAGGCGAAGCCGACCTTGCTGTAGAAGGCCGCCTTGCCCGCCTTCACCGCCTTCATCTCCGCGGCCGGCAGGGAGTAGCAGATGTTGTCCTTCTTCCCCAGGACCAGGCCCACCACGCGGCCCTTCGGGTCCACCAGGGGGCCGCCGGAGTTCCCCGGGTTCACGCCGGCGCTGCTCTTCAGGACGCTCCAGGCGCCGCGCACGGGCTCGGGGAGCGTGCCGAGCAGCTCGCCGGGGCGAATGACCAGGCCCTCGCCGTAGGCGTTCCCCACCGTGAACACGGTCTCGTTGACCTCGAACCCGGGGCGCAGATCCAGCCACCGGTCGAAGGTCCGGCCCTTGACCGTGAACCGGATCACGTCCCGGTGCTCGTCCAGGGCCACGATCTGGTCCACCTCCCAGACGTTCTGCTTGGCGTCCCGGATGAAGGCGGTGCGGTAGCCCATGGAGGCGTGGGCCGGCTGGATGACGTGGTGCGCGGTCACCAGCTCCGTCTTGGACACGGCGAAGGCCGTCCCGACCGAGATGTACTTGTCGTTGCGGACGTTGAAGGGAACGAGGTCCCAGGGCAGGTCCTTCTCGTAGGAGACGGGATCCTTGGCCGGGTCGGGGCGGAGGACGACGACCTCGAAGCTCGCCTCCGTCACGCGAGCCTTCACGTCCGGCGCGAGGGCGGTCTCCTGGGCGGATGCGGGGGACGGGGCGAGGAGCAGGGCGGCGAGGAGCAGGGCGGGGAGGGATCTCGATCTCATGGAGCCATTCTCTACCAGGGTCGGCGAGCGTCGAAGTATGCGGACCGTGTGTCCGGTGTAGGGCCCGGTAGGCGTCGAGGTTCCTCGGGCGCGCGGGGATGGGCCGAGCGGGTCGACTGCTGCGCTCCCCCCTCGAGCCTCCCCCCGTTCCATTCACCCACCGGCGATACCCTGGAGCGACGGAGACCCGGGCGCGCCGTCGTGGGAACGCGGTTCCCACGCGCGCCGGATGGCGGGCGGGCCGCCTCCCCGGCCAGGATGGTCCTGCCGTGGCGCCCACGTCCCGAGACCGAGGCCTCCTCCAGCATCTCGGCGCGCGCCTGCGCCGGCTCCGGGAGGACCGCGGCCTCACCCAGGAGCAGGTGGCCGCCCGCGCCGGGTTCACGGCCAAGTACCTCTCGGAGTGCGAGCGCGGCCTGCGCGACCTCCCCCTCACCAGCCTGCGCGCCATCGTGGAGGACGGGCTCTCCTCCTCGCTCGCGCGGACGGTCCCGCGCGAGACCGGGACCGGCCGCGAGCCGCGAAGCGGATTCCCGCGCGCGCTGGTCGCCCTCTGCCGCCAGGTGGCGGAGCTCGCGCCCGGCGACCGCCGCGCCGTGATGGCCGTGGCGCGCGCCGCCGTGGGCCTGGCGCGGAAGCGCTGACGGCCGTCAGGCGATCTTGACGCCGAGCGAGAGCCCCTCGGCGGTGGGCAGGATCGTCGCCCGGAACCGCCCGCCCCGGGCCAGGCGCTCGCTGAACGCCCGCAGCGGCGCCATGGCCGGGGCGTCCGCGCCCGCTCCGGCGGGATCGTGCACGTGGCCGAAGCCGAAGGCGTTGTCCGCGAGCAGGAGCCCTCCCACGCGCAGGTGCGCCTCCGCCCAGGCCAGGTAGGCGGGGTAGCCTCCCTTGTCGGCGTCCACGAAGACGAGGTCGAAGGGGCCCTCGGCCTCGACGTCGCGCAGCCTCTCCAGGGCGCGGCCCAGGTGGATCACCGCGCGCCCGGCCACCCCGGCGCGGGCGAACGACGCGCGGGCCACCTCGGCGTGGCGCGGATCGGACTCGAAGGTGTGCAGGATCCCCTCCGGCCCCATCCCGCGGAGCAGGCACACGCCGCTGTACCCGCCCAGCGTGCCGATCTCGACCGCGCGCCTCGCTCCCGCGGCGCGGGCCAGCACCTCGAGGTGGAGGCCGTCGAATCGCCCCACCTGGACCGGCGGCAGGCCGGCGGCCGCGCTCCGCTCACGGATCTCCCGCAGGACCTCGTCCTCCGGCGCGTAGACGGACTCGGCCCAGGCGGCGAGCGCCGGGTCGCCCTGGCCGAAGCCCTTCACCGGGGGAGATCCCACGTCAGCTCCTTGGCATCTTCTCGAGCATCTCGGCGGCCTTCCGCAGCCAGCCCTCGGGGCGGGCCGCCTCCGGCAGGGCCTCCCCCTCGCGGACCGCCGCCTCGAGCGCGGCGCGCGCCTCGCCCGCGCGCTCGAGCGCGAGGAGCGACTGCGCCTCGAGCACGTGGACGCGGACGCGGCGCGGTCCCGCCGCCAGCGAGAGCGCCCGCCGCGCGGCGGCCAGGGCGTCGGAGGGCCGGCCCATCTCGAGGTAGAGCGCCGCCAGGTGCGTGGGCGGGACGAAGTCCTGGGGGAGGTCCCGCGCCGAGGCGAGCACGGCCGGGAGCGCCCGGGCCGGGTCGCCCAGGCGGACGGCTGCCGAGACGCGCGGCCCGTCGAAGGCGGAGCGCGCCGCGGGCGTCGGCGCCCGGCGCGCCTCCTCCTCGAGGAAGGCGATCCAGCGCAGGGTGGCCGCCTTCGCACCGACCTCGTCGCCCCGGGCGGCCGCCGCCTGCGAGAGGACGTCGTGCAGCCACGAGCGATCGTCGGCCAGGACGCCCTTCGACCCGAGCTCCCGGCGAGCCCGCCGCTCGAGCGCGGCGAGCGCGGCCCCCCGGCGGGCCGCGTCCTCGATCTCCAGGGCGCAGGAGAGGCCGGTCGCCGCGGCGCGCGCCGCGGCCGGGCCGGGGGCGAGGCCGGGCAGCACCTCCCGCGCGGCCTGGGCGCAGGCGGCCGGATCGCCGGCCAGCGAGAGCGCCTGCACGCGCGACTCGGCGGCCCGCTCGGCGCCCGCAAGGCCGCGGCCGCCCACCCGGGCCGCCTCGGCGTAGGCGGCGGCCGACTCGGCGTGGCGGCGCTCGCCCGAGAGCCGGTCGGCCCGGGCCAGCGCGTCCTCGGCGGCGGAGGAGCGGCTCGCCCGGAGGGCGCGCTCGCCGTCGCGCAGGAGCTTCTCCACCTGCGCGGCGGTGGCCGTCCCGGCCCAGCGGAGCGCCACCCTCTCGGTGGCGGGGTCGATCACCAGCAGGGTGGGCCACACCTCCACCGGGTGCTTTTCCAGAAAAGCGGCGTTGTGGGGCTTCTCGGTGTCGATCTCGAGCCAGGCGAACCGTCCGGCCAGCCTCGCGAGCCGCGCGTCCGGAAAGACGTAGGCCCGCATGAAGCGGCAGGTGGGTCACCAGGGCGCCCAGACGTCCACCACCAGGGGGACGTTGCGCTCCCGTGCGTCGGCGAGCGCGCGGCCGTAGTCGTCGGCCACGAAGGGCGGGCCCTGGGCGGCCGGCCCGGCGGCCAGGGCCAGGGCGAGAGCGAGGGCGTGCATGGCCGTGGTTATAGCGCGGGCCGGGCCCCGCGCTCACCGGCGGCCCACGGCGGCCCGGAGGGCCTCGAACGCCTCGGGGGACAGGTAGATCTCCAGGGCCCCCCCGGCCAGGGCGATCCGGGCGGGGCGGCGGAACCCGGCCCGGGGCGGCTCCGGCGGCTCGAGCGAGACGACGTCGGCGACCGGCACGTGGATGGCGGCGCGCCCGGACCGCCTCGCCTCCTCCAGCGCCGCCGCCGAGAGGGGCGCGGGCTCGAGCGCCCGCCGGCGAACCGGGAGGGTCAGCCAGTAGACGGCCTGCGCCGCCAGGGCCGCCCACAGGACGGCCGTGCTCCGCCACAGGATCACGTTGGCGATCACGGCGGCCACGCTTCCGAGCAGGAGGGTGGTGGCGATCCGGTGCAGGGTCTCCTCCCGCGCGGTGGGGCGGAGCACGGTCACGGCCTCCGCCGTGGCGTACAGCTGGCCGCGCAGCGCGCCCCCCCGGACCGGCTTCCCGGACCGGTCGGTCAGGGTGGCGAGGACGGCGCCGAGGGCGGTCGGTTCGGGCATGGGGGGAGGGAGCTTACCGCGGTCTCAGCCCTGCCCGCTCGCCCGCCCGGCGCCCGGCGCGGGGGCGGGGGAGCCCCGCGGGTCGGGAGCCGCCTTCGGCTCCCCCCGCCGCTTCATGGTGAGACCCATGGTGAACCGGGCCACCGGCTCCTGGCCGTGCCTCTCCGGGCAGGTGGCCAGGACCTCGACCGGCAGGGTCTGGCGCTCGCCGGTCTCGGCGGCCCTCCGCACGGCCGCGGCGATCTCGCGCCCCTGGGTCGATCGGAACAGGACGTCGCCGTCCGCCCGCTTCAGGAACTCCGCCCGGAGGTCGGCGAAGAGCAGGACGACGTCCCGGTGCCGGGAGAGGATCAGCCGCGCCGCCGGCAGCCCGCTCGCCAGGTCGGCCCCGGCGCACAGGGCGCCCAGGTACATGACGCCGACGTGGTTCCGGGATCGCCAGGTGAGGGGGATCCGGACCTCGCAGGCCTCCTCGTCCAGCCGGACCACCCGCGGCCACAGGAAGAGGAGCACCGGGATCCGGAACGAGATCATCCGGAGGAGCGTGCGCGGCGCGAGATCCATGGCGCCCAGGATACGCCCCTGCCGGCCCAGCCGGGCAGCCGGAACCGTGGGGCTCCTCCGGGCGCCGCCCGGGAGCAGCCGTTACATGGTGCCGGGATGAGCCCCGGCTTCCACCCCATCGTGGCGCGGTGGTTCGAGCGGCGCTTCGGCGAGCCGACCGAGCCGCAGGCCCTCGCCTGGCCGGAGATCGAGGCCCGTCGCGACGTGCTCGTCTCGGCTCCCACCGGCTCGGGCAAGACGCTGGCCGCCTTCCTCTCCGCCATCGACCGGCTCTTCCGCGACGCCCTCGCGGGCCGGCTCGCCGACGAGACCCGGGTGCTCTACGTCTCGCCGCTCCGGGCCCTGGTGAACGACGTGGAGAGGAACCTCCAGGTCCCGCTGGCGGAGCTGGCCCTGGCGGCGCGGGCGGAGGGGCTCTCGCCCCCCGAGGTCCGGGTGGCGCTGCGCACCGGCGACACGACGCCGGCGCGGCGGCAGGCCCTGGTCCGGCGCCCCCCGCACGTCCTGGTGACGACGCCGGAGTCGCTCTACCTGCTCCTCACCGGCGAGCGCGGGCGCGAGCGGCTCGCCACGGTGGACACCGTGATCGTGGACGAGATCCACGCGGTGGCCCGCGACAAGCGGGGAGCCCACCTCTCCCTCTCGCTCGAGCGGCTCGAGGCCATCGCCCGGCGTCGGCCGCAGCGGATCGGCCTCTCCGCCACGCAGAACCCGGTCGAGGAGATCGCCCGGTTCCTGGTGGGGAGCGAGCGGGTGGACCGGTCCGGGAAGCCCCGCTGCGCGCTGGTGGAGGTGGGCCGCCGCCGCGCCCTCGACCTGGCCGTCGAGATCCCCCGGGACGAGCTCTCCTCGGTGGCGTCGAACGAGCTGTGGGGGGAGACCTACGACCGGGTGGCGGAGCTCGTCCGCGCCCACCGGTCCACCCTGGTCTTCGTGAACACCCGGCGGCTGGCGGAGCGGGCCACCCACGCCCTCGCCTCCCGGCTGGGGGAGGAGTCGGTGGCGGCGCACCACGGCAGCCTCTCCCGCGCACGCCGGCTCCGCGCCGAGGAGCGCCTCAAGTCGGGGCAGCTCCGGGCGGTGGTGGCCACCGCGTCGCTCGAGCTCGGCATCGACGTGGGCGAGGTGGACCTCGTCGTCCAGCTCGGGTCGCCCGGCTCGCTCGCGGTGGGCCTGCAGCGGGTGGGCCGCTCCGGCCACTCCAAGGGCGGCGTGCCCCGGGGGCGGCTCTTCCCCATGAGCCGGGACGAGCTCCTGGAGTGCGCCGCCTTCGTCCGCGGGGTGCGCCGCGGCGCGCTCGAGCGGACGGTCGTCCCCCGGCGCCCCCTCGACGTGCTCGCCCAGCAGATCGTGGCCGAGGCCTCGGCGGCGCCCATCCACCTCGACCGGCTCCACGCGCTCGTGCGCCGCGCCTGGCCGTACCGGGACCTCTCCCGCGAGGACTTCGACGCCGTCGTCGAGATGCTCTCCGAGGGGATCGCCACCACCCCGGGGCGGACCACGGCCCTCCTCCACCGGGACGCCGTGAACGGCCGGGTGAAGGGGCGCCGGGGCGCGCGGATCGCGGCGCTCACCGGTGGGGGAGCCATCCCGGACAACGCCCAGTACGCGGTGGTGGCCGAGCCGGACGGCCTCCCGGTGGGCCAGGTGGACGAGGACTTCGCGGTGGAGAGCATCGCCGGCGACGTCTTCCTGCTCGGCAACGCCTCCTGGCGGATCCGGCACATCGAGCCGGGCGTGGTCCGGGTGGAGGACGCCCAGGGGGCGCCGCCCGGCGTGCCCTTCTGGATCGCCGAGGCGCCGGGCCGGAGCCGGGAGCTGTCCGCCGAGGTCTCCTCCCTGCGCGAGGAGATCGAGCGCCGGATCGACGACCCCGGCGGCGCGGCGCGGTGGCTCTCCGAGGCGTGCGCCCTGCCCGAGGCGGGCGCCCGCCAGGCCGTGGCGTACCTGGCCGCGAGCCGGTCGGTCCTGGGCGCGGTCCCCACCCAGCGGACGCTGGTGGCGGAGCGGTTCTTCGACGAGGCGGGCGGGATGCAGCTCGTCGTGCACGCGCCCTTCGGCGCGCGCACGAACCGCGCCTGGGGCCTCGCCCTCCGCAAGCGCTTCTGCCGGACGTTCGACTTCGAGATCCAGGCGGCCGCCACCGACGAGGGCATCCTGCTCTCGCTCGGCCCCCAGCACTCCTTCCCGCTCGACTCCATCTTCGAGTACCTCTCGCCCCGCGGCGTGGACGAGGTGATCGAGCAGGCCGCCCTGCAGGCGCCCATGTTCCAGGTTCGCTGGCGCTGGAACGCCACCCGCGCCCTGGCCATCCCGCGGCTGTGGAAGGGGAAGAAGCTGCCCGCCCCCATCGCCCGGATGCGGGCGGAGGATCTGCTGGCCGCGGTCTTCCCGGCCCAGGTGGCCTGCCAGGACAACGCCCCCGGGGGACCGATCCCCGTCCCGGATCATCCGCTCGTCCGCGAGACGATGCACGACTGCCTGTTCGAGGCGATGGATCTGGAGGGGCTGCGCGAGGTCCTCGGGCGCATCGAGCGGGGGGAGGTCCGCCTCCTGGCGGTGGACTCCGCCGAGCCCTCGCCGCTCTCGCACGAGATCCTGGGCGCGCGGCCCTACGCCTACCTCGACGACGCGCCGCTCGAGGAGCGGCGCGCCCGGGCGGTCGCCCTCCGGCGCGCCCTGCCGCCCGCCGAGGCGAGCGGCCTCGGGGCGCTCGACCCGGCCGCCATCGCCGAGGTGGAGGCACAGGTCTACCCCGAGGCGCGCGATCCGGACGAGCTGCACGACGCGCTCCTCGACCTGGGCGTCCTGCCCGCCGCCGAGGGGGCGCGGTGGAGCCCGCTCCTCGAGCCGCTCCTC
>DATIUR010000417.1:0-10454 GCA_035466675.1 Anaeromyxobacteraceae bacterium
GGGGAGACGGTTCCGGATTCGACGGTGACGGTCCGCGCCCCGGCGAGCAAGCGCGCGGGCCCGGGCTCGACCGCGCCGCGTCGGAGTCCGACGGGGCGGGAGGCTCGCCGCCGAGACGCGGCGAGCGATCGGACCTCGGGCAGAGCCTCAGCGTCTAGGCGAAGCGCGCCAGGACCTCCGCCGGGACCGACCCGACGTGGTACCCGACCACCTTGCCCTGGGCGATCTCGACGACGGAGGGCGTCCCCATCACGCGCAGGGCACGGGCCAGCGCGACGTCCTCGAAGACGTTGACCAGGAAGACCGACCGGCCGCGGCGGCTCAGGTCCTGGAAGCGGGGCGTGAGCGGCCGGCAGGCCCGGCAGGAGGGGCTGAAGAAGTAGACGAGCGCCCGGCCGGCCCGGGCCAGGCGGGCGCCGGTCGGCCCGGGCAGGGGCGGCAGGGCCTGCCCCTGCATGGCGCGGCCCCGGGAGCGGGCGTAGAGGGGGAGCCCCACGAACAGGCCGAAGAAGGCGGCGAAGGCGACGAGGACGATGGTGGTCATGGATCTCCCGGCCGGCGACGCGGCGGCGACGGTGGGAGCCCCCGGCCTCCCGGAAGGATTCCGCGCCCGCCGCCTCCCTCGCGTCAGCTCGGTCCGGCCACCGCGTAGATCACGTGGAAGGTGGCGGGCACCCCGGCGGGCCCGCCGTGGCGGCCGTCGTACCGGCGCAGCGCCGCCAGCGTGTCCGCCCGCCCGCCCAGCCCGCGGGCGCCCGGGACCGCGCCCGAGGCCCCGATCGCCTTGAGCGAGCGGAGCACGGCCCGGGCGTCCGGATGGCGCTCGACCACGTCCTCCTCGAAGACCGCCCGCGGGCGGAGCCCGGCCGCCAGGAGCGCGGACGCGACCTCGTCCGGGCCGAGGAAGCGGTGGAGGCGCTCGCGCGCCGCGCCGCCCGCCGACGCGCGCCAGGCCTCCCGCAGCTCGTGGAGGGTGCGGGCGCCGAAGAGGGCCAGGCAGAAGGTGCCGCCGGGCGCGAGGACCCGCCGGGCCTCGGCCAGGGCCGGCCCGGGGTGGGCGAGCCACTGGAAGGTCGAGGTGGAGACGACGAGGTCGAAGGCGCCCGCCCGGAACGGCAGGGCCTCGGCGTCGGCACGGGCCACGAGGGCCCCGGGCAGGGCCGCCCGGGCGACGGCGCACATGCCCGGCGCGAGGTCGACGGCGGCGCCGGCCAGGCCGGGCCGCGCGGCCCGCAGGCGGCGGAGGAGCGCGCCCGTGCCCGCGCCCACGTCGAGCACCCGGCGGGCCGAGGGCGCGATCTCGGCCAGGAGGGCGAGCACGCGCTCCTGCACCACGCGCTGGGTGGCGGCCCGCCCGTCGTAGCCCGCGGCGCCGCGCGAGAAGGCGGCCCTCACCCGCCCGCGCTCGACCCGGTTCACCCGATCCCCTCCAGGAACCCGCGCAGGAGGTCGAGGAACGGGCCGGGGCGCGACAGGAATGGGGCGTGGCCCACGCCCGGCCAGAGGGCGAGCCGCGAGCCCGCCACCGAGGCGGCCACGGCGCGGGCCGCGGAAGCCGGGCAGATCGGATCGGCCTCGCCGTGGAGGACGAGGAGGGGCACGCGCACCGCGGCGAGGCGCGGCCGCTGGTCGCCGCGGGCCAGCGCGTCGAGCCCGGCCAGGGCCGAGGCCGGGTGGGGCGGCGGCAGCGCCCGCCGCAGGGCGTCGAGGCGCGCCCGGTCGGGGTCGGCCAGCTCGCCGGGGACGAACATGTCGTCGAAGAAGCGGGCCACCGCGCGGGCGGGATCGCGCCGCAGGCGGTGCGCCAGCGCCTCCACCGTCCGCGCCGGCTGGCCGTGGGGCCAGCCCTCTCCCGCCACGAAGCGCGGCGTGCCGGAGACGAGCGCGAGCGCCGCGAGGCGCGGGGCCACGGCCGGCAGGGCCTCGAGCGCGACCTGCGCGCCCATCGACCAGCCGAGGAGGAGCGCGCCCTCGAGGTCGAGCCGCTCCAGGAGCAGGGCCAGGTCGCCCGCCAGGTCGGGGATGCCGAACGTCCCGTCCCCGCCGGAGCGGCCGTGCCCGCGCAGGTCCGGCGCGATCACCCGGCGCTCGCCCGCCAGGGCGGCGGCCACCTCCGCGAAGACCCCCGAGGACGACGACCAGCCGTGCACCAGCACGGCGGGCGGGCCGCGCCCCAGATCCTCGTGGTGGAGCCTCGGCCCCTCTCGCGTCTCGACGAGCGCCATTGCGCCGGAGCCGCCGAGGATGTCAGGCGGAGCCGCGGCTCGTCAACCGGTCTTCCGCCCCTGGTTGACGAGTCCGCGGTAGACTCCCTCTCCCGATGCACCCCGAGCGGATCCGGAATGCACGCGCCCGCGCCCGGCTCGCGGCCGAGGTCCGCCGCTTCCTCGTCGGGCTCGGCTACGACGAGGTGGAGACGCCGTGCCTCGTCCCCGCGCCGGGGATGGAGCCGCACCTCGACTTCTTCGAGACCGACCTCGCGCCGGAGGGCGGCCGGCCGGGACGGAAGCTCTGGCTCCACACGAGCCCGGAGTACGCCATGAAGCGGCTCCTCGCCGCGGGGATGCCGCGCATCTTCCAGCTCTCGCGCGTCTTCCGGAACGGCGAGATCTCCGCGGCGCACAACCCCGAGTTCACGATGCTGGAGCTGTACCGCGCCGGCACGGACTACCGCGGCATCATGGAGGACCTGGAGCGGCTGGTGGAGACGTGCGCGCGGGCGCTCTCGCCGGACGGCTCGCCCCGGGCCGCCCGCGCCGGCCGGACGCTCGACCTCGCCGCCCCCTTCGAGCGCCTGACGGCGCAGGACGCCTTCCGGCGCCACGCCGGGATCGACCTGGGCGCGTGCGCCGGCGACGCCGCCCTCCTGCGCTCGGCGGCCCTGGCCGCCGGCCACGCCGTCGGCCCGGAGGGAGAGCCCTTCGACGACGTCTTCTTCCGCGTGATGCTCTCCGCCGTCGAGCCGAAGATCGGGGGGGAGCGGCCCACCTACCTCGTGGACTGGCCGGCCCCCATGGCGGCGCTGTCGCGGCTCCGGCGGGACGACCCGCGCTGGGCCGAGCGGTTCGAGCTGTACGCCGGCGGGCTGGAGCTGGCGAACGGGTTCAGCGAGCTCGCGGACGCCGGGGAGCAGCGGCGGCGGCTGCTGGCCGAGCGGGAGCTGCGCCGGGCGCTCCGCCGCCCCACCCCGCCTCTCGACGAGGCGTTCCTGGAGGCGGTGGGCCGCATGCCGGAGGCGGGGGGCGTGGCGCTCGGCCTGGACCGGCTCCTCATGCTGCTCGTGGGGGCGGAGGAGATCGCGGACGTGCTGCTCCTTCCCGCTCGCGACTTCCCCGCGGCGTGACCGCCGCCGTCAGTGCGCGAGCCGCTCCTCGGCGCCGCGCACGGCCACCGCCGGGTGGCGGGGCAGGTCCACCCGGAAGGCGGCGCCCTCGCCCGGCGCGCTCTCCACCCGGATGGTCCCGCCGTGGGACTCGACGATCCGCTTCACGATGAAGAGGCCCAGCCCGAGCCCGCCGTAGTTCTGCGAGGAGACCGCCCGCTCGAAGCGCTCGAAGATGTGGGCGTGATCGGCCGGGTCGATCCCGATCCCCTGGTCCTTCACCACCAGGAAGGCCCGGCCGTCGTCCGGGCCGAAGAGGATCTCGACCGGCTTTCCGGCGCCGTACTTCACCGCGTTGGCGAGGAGGTTCGTCACCACCTGTCCGAGCCGCATCCGATCCCACCGCCCGGTGACCGACTGGCCGCGGACCTCGATGCGCGAGCCGGTCTGGGCGGCCTCGTCCTCGAGCTGCGCGGCCGCCTCCGCCGCCACCGTGGCCAGGTCCACCTCCTCGACGTCCAGCTCGAGCCGGCCCATGTGGATCCGGGAGACGTCGAGCAGGGCGGTCACCAGCTTCTCCAGCCGCTGGCCCTGGCGCTCCGCGGTGGCGAGGACCCGCTCCACGTGGGTCAGGGGCGGCGGCCGGCCCGCCTCCGCCGCGGCGGACACCCGGCGCATGTTCTCGAGGGCGAGGCGGAGCGCGGTGAGCGGCGTCCGCAGCTCGTGGGAGGCGATGGAGAGGAACTCGTCCCGGGCCGACACGGCCGCGCGGGCCTCGCCGTAGAGGCGCGCGTTCTCGATCGCCTCCGCGGCGCGGTGGGCCAGGTCCACCAGCAGGGCCTCGTCCTCGTGCGTGTAGGGCCGCCCCCCCGCCTCCCGGGTCAGGGTGATGTGGCCGAAGATCTGCTTTCGCTGCTCGAGCGGCGCGAGGAGCATGCTCGTCACGCCCTCCAGGTACGGCCAGTACTCCGGCTTCATCCGCGCGTGGACCGTCTCCGGCGAGATCTCCGGGAGGCGGAGGGGCTGGCCCGTCTCCATCACCACGGCGGTGATGCCCTCCCGCACGCGCTGGGGCGCCTCGGCCAGCAGGCGGCGTCGCTGGAGCAGGCGGGCCGGGTCGGGGTGCCACACCGCCACCGGCAGGAGCCACTGGCCGTCGGAGCTCACCACCCGGATGAGGACGCCGTCCCCGATCAGCTCGGCCAGCCGGCGCGCGATGGTGTCGAGGGTGGTCTTGTAGTCGAGGCCGGCCGCGAAGACGCGGGAGGCCTCGGCCAGCGCCTCGAGCCGGGCCGCCTGCCGCCGGAGCGCGTCCTCGGCCTCGTGCCGCTCGGTGATGTCGATCCCGGTGGCGACCACGTGGCGAACCTCGCCGCGCTCGTCGAGCAGGGCGGTGTTGGACCAGGCCACGAGCCGCCGCCGCCCGTTCTTGGTGAGCCAGCGGTTCTCGTGCTGGTTCGGGAAGTCCCGGGCCACCAGCCGCTCGAAGACGCGGCGGGCGCCCTCCACGTCCTCGGGGGGAAGGAGCTTCCACACCGGCCGGCCGCGCACCTCGTCGAGGGAGAAGCCGGTGGTGCGCTCGCAGGCGCGGTTGAAGCGGACGATGCGGCCCTCCCGGTCCAGCACCACCACCAGGGCCCCGGAGGTCTCCGTCACCGCGGTGGAGAACTCGCGCTCGGCGGCCAGCGCCCGCTCGGCGTTCTTCCGCTCGGTGACGTCGGTGGCGAGCCCGACCACCTCGACCACGGTCCCGTCGGCGTCCAGCAGGGGGGCGAAGCGCGCCTCGAACCAGCGGTCGGCCAGCCGTCCGCCGGCGGTGACGGTCCTCCCCCCCAGGGCCCGGCGGATGCCCTCCACCACCCAGGGCGCGTCCGCGTACAGCTCGAAGGCCGAGCGCCCCACCCCCGGGCCGCCGCCCCCGCGTCGCCCCAGCACGCGCAGGCCGCGCCCCTCGGCCAGGAGCACGCGCCCGTCCCGGTCGAGCACGAAGAAGATGCTCGGCGCCTGCCCCACCAGCGCCCGCAGCCGGTCCTCGGTGGTCCTCGCCATGGAGGTCCTCAGTACTCGAACCCGCTCCCGCCGATGAACTCGCGCAGGAGCGAGGTGGGCGGCACGTGGTCCGGGTAGATCGAGACGAAGCGGTCCACCAGGTAGCGGAGCCGGTGGGCGGTGGGGTAGGCGGGGTGGCTCTGGGGGACCTCGAGCAGGTAGCGCTCCGCGTACACCTTGAGCACGGCCGGCTCGTAGATCAGGGCCGAGTCGAAGATCACGTCGGCCTCGTGCAGGAAGGGGAAGATGTGCTCCCGCTCGCCGGCCTGGACCGAGGGCCAGCGCAGGATGTTCTCGGCGGCGCGGTAGCCGCGCTGGTGGCGGTCCCGCACGATGCGGCGGAGCAGCCGGAGGTCGGTCGCGCTCACGCGGGTGAGCCGGTCGAAGGGGAGGGTGGTGGCCGGGTGCACGAAGATCCGGAAGAGCTGGCCGGCGCCGGGGATCGCCCCGAGGAGGCGCGGGTCGAGGCCGTGGATCCCCTCCAGCATCAGGACGTCGCCCCGGCGGAGCGCGATCTCCGGTCCGCCGTCGGGCAGGCTCCGGCCGGTGAGGAAGTCGTAGCGCGCCGTCTTCACCGTCTCGCCGGCCAGCAGCCGGCGGACGTGGTCCTGGAGCAGGCCCAGGTCGATGGCCTCGAGCGCCTCGAAGTCCCACTCGCCGCTCGGGTCGCGGGGCGTGCGCTCCCGGTCCACGTAGTAGTTGTCGATGCTGATGCCGACCGGGTTCACGCCGTCGATCTGGAGCTGGACGGTGAGCCGCTTGATGAAGGTGGTCTTGCCCGAGGAGGACGGGCCGGCGATGGAGATCACCCGGATCCGCTCGCGGGCGGCGGCGATCTGGTCGGCGATCTGGCCGATCCGCTTCTCGTGGAACCCCTCCGCCACGCGGATGAGCTGCGAGACCTGTCCGCTGATGCACCAGTCGTTGAAGGCGCCCACGCTGGTGACGTCCATGGCCCCGAGCCAGGCCTGGTGCTCCTGCACCATGTCCATGTCGCGCGGCGCGGTCGGGGAGCGGCCCCCGTTTCCGTTCCGCCGCGGGTCGACGTCGCCCAGCTCGAGGGCCAGGCCCTCCGGGTGCGGCGCGAGCGAGAAGCCGCGGATGGGTCCGGTGGAGGGGAGCAGCGGCCCCATCGAGAGCGCGTACAGCTCCCCGCAGGAGACGAGCCGAACCGTCGCCTGGCGCCGGATGCGCAACAGGCGCGCCGCGTCCTCCCACCCCCGCTCCTGGAAGTGCCCGCTCGCCTCCTCGATGGACCAGTGCTCCTGGCGGATGGGGGCGTCGGCCGCGGCGAGCCGCTCCATGGTCCGGGCGAGCCGCGCCGCCAGCGCCGCGCGGTCCAGGGCCCCGTCGCCGCGCAGGTGGACCACCTGGTGCGTGCCGCGGGACGGGCCGAGGCGGACCTCCAGGCCGGGCGCGGCCTCGTGGGCGGCCTCGAGCAGGAGGAGGCCCACCGAGTGCGCGTAGATCTGGCGCCCCTCCCAGTGGTCCACGGTGAGCGGGGCCAAGGCCGTGTCGGTGAAGACCGGGGTGGCGAGCGAGACCGGCTTCTGCCCGAGCAGGCCCGCCACCACCAGCTTGCCGTCGATCCCGGCGGGGAGGAGCTCGCGGACGCGGGTGCCGGTGGGCACGTGCCGGATCTCGTCCCCCACCCGGACGCGGACCTCCCGCGCCCTGGGGAGCGACCGGCCGCGGAGGAGGAGCCCCATCTCCCCGGTGATCTGCGCCATCTCCCGGCCGAGGGAGGCGGCCACCGCCACCGCGACCTTGAGGGCCAGGGCCGGCTCCTCGGCGGAGAGGGCGGCCCAGCAGGCCGGGGAGAGGCGCGCCAGCGCGAGCGGGGTCTCGGCCACGGCCGCCTCGCCGCCCCGCGGGAGCGAGGCGAAGGCGGGCGCGCCGAAGTGATCGCCCGGGCCGAGGCGGCGGAGGGCGAGCTGCTCGCGCCGGAGCGTGGCCGTGCCCGAGAGGACGAGGAAGAGGTCCTCGTTCGCCTCGATCCGGGCTCCCGCCGGGAAGCTCGCCTCCTCGGCGCAGGCCAGGAGCCGGGCCCGCTCCCGCTCGTCGAGGCCGGCGAGGAGGGAGGAGCGGGCCAGCGCGGCGGGGGCCGAGCCGAGATCCTGGGGGCGGAGGGCCATCGGGCTTCGCGCGCCGCGCCGGAGCCGGGCGCGGGGCACGCAGCATCATACGACGCCCGGGCCGCGGTGGACGACCCTGCTCGGAAACCTCTGGCCGGGGACGGGCCTGCGGCCCACGGGGTGGACAGGAACCGGGCCCCATCGTCGATCGTGAAGCCGCCGACCGGGCCCTCCGCTAGCGGCAGCGCGCATCGACGATCGGAGCACGCCCGTTGACCAGAAGGCGGGGGTCCGTGAGGACTTCGCATCTCGTGGTCTTCTCGGGTAGCCGACGGAAGACGGCGACGTCGGTTCGGCCATACGCGCACTCCACCCAGTAGACCTTCGACGGGCTCAGCTTCCAGACCGACGCGATTCGGCCGCCGGCTCGTGGCTCCTCGCCGTCCGGCACCAGATCTGCCAGCTCGCTCGGATGGCCGTCGTAGATCGCGATCCGCTCGAGAGTGATCCTGCCCTGCGTGCGCCGGCTCGCCCACCCCTCGAGGGGAGCCGCGAGTCTCTGCTCCACCGCGATCTCCTCCGGGCAGATCGCTCCCGACGTTCCGGGATCCTGCGCGCGGGCCGCGGAGGCGCAGCCCAGGATCCCGCACGTCGACAACATCACCGAAACGAACGAAGTCCGTCGCATGTCGATCACCTCGCCACGAAGAAGAGACTGCCGTTCGACGTCACGCCGAAGGCGTCGGCGAACGAGATCCGGTATCCGGCCTTGATGCGGCCGGCCTCCATCGCGAGCGGCTCGCGAACCGGCACCATCTCGATCGGCAGCTTCCGGAGAATGCGAAACCGCTCGTCGGTGAGGCTCGTCTCGGCCTTCATCTTACCTGAAAGGCAAGACGCAACCCGTCGAAGGTCAAGCGGGGCTCAGCCACGGCCGGTCGAACCCGTATGGCGTGCGACAGCGCGCCGTGGCCTCGTCGGGCCGCGCAGCAGGGCCGTTCACCGCTCTCCGGCGCCTCCGGGCTCCCTGCGTGCGTGAAGGGCACCCAGCGGTGCCGTGAGACAGGACCGTCGGCGCCGACACGTGCCCCGTCCTCCGCTGCTTCGCCGGTCGGGCTCGTGGACCCAGGGTCGACTCAGGTGGCATCGTGCCGCCGAAGCACTTCGATCACCTGCTGCCACCCCATCCCGGTCGCCAGGTCGAGAACCGATCGGCCATCCGGGAGCTTCAGCTTCGGGTCGGCGCCCCGCTCCAGGAGCGCCTCCACGCACGCCGCACTTCCTCCGAGCGCCAGCGAGTGCATCGTGGTCCATCCGTCGGCGCCCGGCGCGAGGTGGCGCGCGAGTTCGGCGTCGGCCATCCTCAGGAACTCCGGTGCCATGTTCCGGCTCATCGGGTGCTCCTCGTCGCCCCACGGGCTGAGCTGGACGGTTTCCGGGTCGGGGAACTCGAACCCCCAGGCCTCATCGTGCTCCCGACGGTCGCCGGCCGACATCCGCCAGCGTATCAACTGCACTGTCCACGCTCCGTACACCTGGCCGTCGAGCACGTACATCCAGTCCGCGATCTGCTCCAGCGGCACGTCCACGGGATCGCCCTGCCTCACCGAAGACAAGGTGTTCGGCGCGTTCAGAAGGGAACCCTGAACGCGTCGGCCATCGAACATCACCTGCTCGACCCACATGACCTCGACGTCGGCGTGACCGGGATCGCTGAAGGGCACCTTGACCACCGCGAGCTCGAGCGCCGGGATGATGCGCCGGTACTCCCACGTCAACTCGCGCCAAAGATACCGGAACGCTGCCCGTGCCTGCGCGTATGCGTGTTCCATCGCCCCGTCAAGCTCGGCGGGAAACGTCTTCTCCATGGCGTTCCCTCGGATCCGACCCGCACGCTTGCTGCGCCGACCCCCGGGGAGGTTCAACCCGCAGTCTACGTCCGACAAGGTACCTTTCGCCAGCTTCCGGCAACCGACGCAAGAGCCTGTCGAAGCCGCATCGGCCGGCTCTGGAACCTGCGGTACCCGGCCGCCCCGCCCTCACACGACCCGCACCACCAGCGCCTTCAGGTACTGCGTCTCGGGCACGCCGAGGAGGACCGGGTGGTCGCGGCCGGCGCCGCGCCGCTCCAGGAGCTGGACCCGGCGGCCCGCGTCCCGGGCCGCGTCGAGGACGATGGCCTCGAGCGCCTCCGCCGCGAGGTGGTAGCTGCACGAGGCGGTGAGGAGCACGCCTCCCGGCTTGAGGATGCGCAGGGCCCGGAGGTTGATCTCCTTGTACCCGCGCCGCGCCGCCGGGAGCGCCGCCTTGTTCTTGGCGAAGGCGGGCGGGTCGAGCACCACCAGGTCCCAGGCCGGCTCCTTCTCGGCCTCGTCGCGGAGCAGGTCGAAGGCGTTCGCCTCCACCACCTCCACGTTCTCGGCCCGGTTCCGCGCCACGTTCTCGCGCAGGAGCGCCAGCGCGGGCGCCTGCATCTCCACCGCCACCACCCGCTCGGCCCGCCGCGCCAGCTGCAGGGCGAAGCCGCCCGCGTAGCTGAAGCAGTCGAGGCAGGCGCCCCGGGCGTACTCGGCGGCGCGGAGGTGGTTCTCCCGCTGGTCGAGGAAGGCGCCGGTCTTCTGCCCGCCGAGGACGTCGAGGCGCATCCGCACCTCTCCCTCCTGGAGGTCCACCGGCCCGGGCTCCGCGCCGCGCAGGACGCCCTTCTGCTGCGGCAGGCCCTCCAGCTCGCGGACGCGCACGTCGTTCCGCTCGACCACCGAGCGCAGCGGGAGGGCCTTCCAGAGGAGGTCGGCGAGGAGCCCCTTCCGCCGGTCGGTGGCCGGGACGAGCGTCTGCATCACCGCCACGTCGCCGTACCGGTCCACCACCAGGCCGGGCAACAGGTCGGCCTCGCCGTGCACGAGCCGGACGAAGGGCTCGCCGCCGAAGACGCGCTCCCGTAGCGCGATGGCAGAGGCGAGCCGCTCGGCCAGGAGGGCCTCGTCCACCGGCTCGTCCTCGCGGGT
>DATIUR010000418.1:0-5586 GCA_035466675.1 Anaeromyxobacteraceae bacterium
CACCCTGGCCAGCGTCTCGGGGTGGACCACCTCGACGTAGTCCACGCGGTCCACCGACGCCTCGAGCGCGCGCCGGGCCGCCGCGCAGAGCGCCGTGGAGTCGCGCTCGCCCCGTGCGGCGGCCTCCCGGGCCGCCGAGAGGGCGCGGGAGAGCGAGAGGGCGCGCGCCCGCTCCGCCGGCGAGAGGTAGGCGTTCCGCGAGGAGAGGGCCAGCCCGTCGGCCTCCCGGACGATGGGCATCCCCACCACCTCGATGCCGAAGTCGAGCTCGCGGGCCATGGTGCGGATGACCTGGAGCTGCTGGAAGTCCTTCTCGCCGAAGACCGCGACGTGCGGCCGGGTCAGGTTGAAGAGCTTCGCCACCACCGTGGCGACGCCGCGGAAGTGGCCGGGGCGGCTCGCGCCGCACAGCCCCTCCGAGGCCCGTTCCATGGTCACCCAGGTCTGGTGCCCGGAGGCGAAGACCTGCTCCGGCCGCCGCGGGGCGAGCACCCGGTCGATGCCGGCCGCGGCGCAGCGCGCCAGGTCGCCCTCGAGGTCGCGCGGGTACCGGGAGAGGTCCTCGCCGGGACCGAACTGGGTCGGGTTCACGAAGATGGTGGCCAGGGCGAGGCCCCCGCCGCCTCCCCGGTCGGCCAGGCGGCGCGCCTCCCGGAAGAGCGAGAGGTGGCCCTCGTGCAGCGCGCCCATGGTCGGGACGAGCGCGATGCGCGCGCCCCGCTCGCGGGCGGAGAGGCAGCTCGCCTGCCAGGCGGCCGGATCCTCGATGAGCTGGGGCCTTGGCACGCGTCGGACGCGGGGGGCCTAGATGGGCGCGCCCATCACCCCGGACGGCTCCTCCGGCAGCTCCTCGTCCGGCGGGGTCTCGACCAGGCGGACGGTGGTGGAGTGGAAGGCGTGCGCGTCGTCGGGGAAGACCCTCCCCTTCACCTCGGCGACGTAGGCCGAGACCGCGCCCTGCACCTGCGCGCCCAGCTCGGCGTACCGCTTCACGAAGCGCGGGGCGAAGCCGGTGTCGAGGCCGAGCAGGTCGTTCAGGACCAGCACCTGTCCGTCGCAGTGGGGGCCGGCGCCGATGCCGATGGTGGGGATGCGGAGCTGGCTCGTGACGATGCGCGCCAGCTCGGCCGGGATGCACTCCAGCACGATGGCGTAGCAGCCGGCCGACTCGAGGGCGCGCGCGTCCCGCAGGATCTGCTGGGCCTTCTCGGCGTCGCGGCCCTGCACGACGTAGCCGCCCATCTTGTGCACCGACTGCGGCGTGAGCCCGACGTGGCCCATCACCGGCACGCCGGCGCGGACGATGCGCCGCACCACCTCGACGAAGTCGGAGCCGCCCTCCAGCTTGACCGCCTCGGCCCCGCCCTCGGCCACCAGCCGCATGGCGCTCCGCACCGCCTCGTCGGCGCTGGTCTGGTAGCTGCCGAAGGGCATGTCGGCCACGAGGTGGGCCCGCCCGGAGGAGCGCGCGAGGCCGCGGCGCACCGCGGCCGAGTGGTAGACCATCTGGTCGAGGGTGACCGGCAGGGTGGACTCGTGACCCTGCACCACCATCCCGAGCGAGTCGCCCACCAGGATCACCTCGGCGCCGGCCGCGTCCACCAGGCGCGCGGCGGTGGCGTCGTAGGCGGTGACCACGGCGATGCGCTCGCCCGCCTCCTTCATCCGCCGCAGATCGTGGACGGTGACGCGCTTTCGCGCGGGGGGCTGGGTCGACATGCGACGTCCTCCGGTGTAGGCCCCTCGCGGGGTCCTGCCCTTTGGGCGGGGGGACTGAAAATCTATCCGGCGCGGCCGCCCGTGTCACGCGCCGAACGGCCGCATGCCCGCGCCTCAGGTGCGCGTGCCCAGCGGCACGTAGTGCTGGACGCCCTTGCGGTGCCTGCGGATGACCTGGACGAGCGCCTCCGCGTCGTCCGCCGAGGAGAGGTCGATGTCGCTCGCGTTCACCACGAGCAGGGGTGACTCGTCGTAGTGGAAGAAGAAGTCGTTGTACGCCCGGGCCAGGGCGTCCAGGTAGGCGGGCTCGATGCCGCGCTCGAAGTCGCGGCCGCGCCGGCGGATCCGCCCGAGGAGCACCTCGGTGCGGGCCTGCAGGTAGACGACCAGGTCGGGGCGGACCACCCGCGGCCCCACCAGCTCGTAGACGCGCTGGTAGAGCGACAGCTCCTCGGGCGCCAGCGTGAGGGCGGCGAAGATCCGGTCCTTGGCGAAGAGGTAGTCGGCGATGGTGCTCTGGGAGAAGAGGTCCTGCTGGAACAGCTCCTGCTGCTGCTGGAAGCGGGAGAGCAGGAAGAAGAGCTGGGCCTGGAAGGCGTGCTTGCGGCGGTCTCCGTAGAAGCTCGCCAGGAACGGGTTCTCCTCGACCGCCTCGAGCACGAGCCGCCCGCCGAGGCGGTCGGCCAGGAGCTCGGCGAGCGTCGTCTTGCCGACGCCTATCGGCCCTTCGATCGCGATGTACCGGGGCCGCTCCGTCATGGGATCCGCGGGAGGCGCGCGAGATTGCCACGCCGGAGGCGGCGTGTAAACCGCGGGGCCCTGGGCGGGGTCCCTGCGACACGCGGATCGCTGGGACCCTGATCCTGGGATCGCTGCATTCTTGACGCTGCATCGGGTGTCACGTATCGTCGTTCTGGATCGTCAGTCGGAACGGGGCGTTCGGGAGGCTTCATGGCGGCGTCGGGGCGCAGGGTGGCCACCAGCAGCCGGACGCGGGCAGCGCGGGACCGCGAGGCCCCTTCGGAGGAGGACGTCGTGGACCCGGCCTTCCACCGCGCCATCCTCAAGATCGCGCTCGAGCTGAAGAAGCCGAACGCGCCGAGCTACGACGAGATCGTGGCCGCCACCATCCGGTCGCTGGGCCTCGATCCGGCCCGCTTCCGGAGGTACCTGGGCGAGAACGGGGCGAGGAACATGAGCCTGCTGCTCGCCACGGCGCGGGGAGGCGGCACCTAGGAGGCTTCACGGGCGCCCGCCCGACCGGGGAGCGTGGGCGGGCGGCAGGTTCTGCGGGTGGGCGCCCGTGATGCAGCTCGCCGGGACCGCCGCTCCCGGGCCTCGCGGCGGCGCCTTCAGTCGAGGGCTCGCTCCAGGGCGGCCCACTCGGCCACGGTGAGCGTCTCGCCCCGCCTCCCGCCGTCGATCCCGGCCCGGGCCAGGGCGTCGGCGAGGGGCTCCGGCCCCACCACCCGCGCGGACCGGAGCGCGTTGGCCAGCGTCTTCCGCCGCTGCGCGAAGCCCGCCTTCACGATGCGCCTCAGCCTGGCCGGGTCGGCGACCGGCTCGAGCGGGGGCCGGAAGGCCGCGCGCACGACCGCGCTCTCGACGCGGGGAGGAGGCACGAACGCGCCCGGGGGGACGATCCGCTCGATCGACACGTCGGCCTCCCGCTGCAGCAGCACCGAGACCTGGCCCCAGTCCTTCGTGCCCGGGCGTGCGGCGAGCCGCTCGGCCACCTCGCGCTGGACGAGCAGCACGGCGCGCGAGATCGACTTCGCCTGGTCGAGCAGCGAGAACAGGATGGGGCTCGTGAGGTGGTAGGGCAGGTTGCCCACCACGGCGATCCTCGCGGCCGGCGGCCCGGCCAGGGCCGCGTAGTCGAGCCGGGCCGCGTCCGCCTCGACGATCTCCACCGCGTCGCCCAGCTCGCCCCGCAGGACGCGGACCATGTCCCGGTCGCGCTCCACCGCCACCACCCGCCCGCCGCGGGCCAGGAGCCGGCTGGTGAGGTGCCCGAGGCCGGCCCCGAGCTCCACCACCCGATCCCCCTCCCGCTCCACCGCCAGACGGGCGATCTGGTCGAGCGCCGCCTCGTCGCCGAGGAAGTTCTGGCCCCAGCTCTTCTTGGCGCGCAGGCCGTGCTTCGCGAGCAGGGCGCGGGGCGACGGGTAGGCCATCAGATGCGCCAGGCCGGGTCGGCGGCGAGCCCGGGGCCGGCGCGCTCGCCGCGGAGGAGCGCGTGCGTCCCGGCCACCGCGATCATGGCGGCGTTGTCGGTGCACAGCCGCGGGGGCGGCAGGAAGACCGCCAGGTCCTCGTACTCGGCGGCCTTCTCGGTCACGGCGGCGCGGAGCCGGCTGTTGGCCGCCACGCCGCCGGAGAGCACCAGCCGGGGGAGCTGCAGCCGGCGGGCCGCCCGGAACGCCTTCTGCACGAGCGCGCCCACGATCGCCTCCTGGTAGCTCGCGCACAGGTCGGCGAGCGCCCGCCCGGAGGGCACGCCGTTCTTCCGGACGTGGTGGAGGAGGGCGGTCTTGAGCCCGGAGAAGCTGAAGTCGAGGTCGGAGCCCTTCACGATCGCCTTCGGGAAGCGGACCGCCTTCCGATCGCCCTCGCCCGCCAGCCGGTCGATGGCGACGCCGCCCGGATAGGGGAGCCCGAGCAGCTTCGCCCCCTTGTCGAAGGCCTCGCCGGCCGCGTCGTCGCGGGTCCGGCCCAGGAGCTGGTAGTCCCCGAAGGCGCGGGCCGCGTAGAGCGAGGTGTGGCCGCCGGAGACCACGAGCCCGAGGTACGGGAAGGACGGGGGGGGGTCGGCCAGGAAGGGCGCGGCCAGGTGCCCCTCGAGGTGGTTCACCGCCACGAGCGGCTTCCCCCAGGCGGCGGCCAGCGCCTTCGCCACCTGCACGCCCACGAGCAGGGCGCCGACGAGCCCGGGGCCCGCCGTGACCGCCACGGCGTCGATCTCCTCCGGCCGGAGCCCGGACTTCCGGAGCGCCTCGTCCACCACCGGCATGACCTGGACCACGTGGTTCCGGCTGGCCAGCTCCGGCACCACCCCGCCCCAGCGCCGGTGGATCTCGATCTGCGTGGCCACCACGTCCGAGAGCGCGCGCCGCCCGTCCGCCACCACCGCGGCGGCGGTCTCGTCGCAGGAGGTCTCGATGCCGAGGACGTTCACGCGCCGCTCTCGTGGCGCGGCGACGAGGCCGCTGCGAGCGGAGGGGCAGGCGGAGGAGCCTGCCCCGCAGCGAGCGGGGGGACCGGGGGGGCCCGCAGGGCCCCTCCGGCAGGATCCGTCTCGTCGCAGGAGGTCTCGATGCCGAGGACGTTCACGCGCCGCTCTTGTAGCGCGGCGACGAGGCCGCTGCGAGCGCTTCCGTCCGGCTCGCCGTCACTGCAGCTGCTTGGCGAGGATCTCCCTCACCACCCGCGCCTGTTCCCCCCGCGGCTCGAGCTCGAGGAACCTCTCGTAGGCCGCCCGGGCCTCGGCGTTCCGGCCCTCCTCCTGGTGGATCGTGCCCAGGAGCAGGTAGGCGGCCGCGTAGGCCGGCTCGACCGCGACCGAGCGCTCCAGCGAGGCGCGGGCCTCGAGCGGGCGGTTGGCGTCGTAGAGGGCGCGGGCGAGGCCCACCAGCGACGGCCCCGTCTCCCGGATGGCGGCCGCCTTCCGGAAGTCGGCGATGGCCGCCGGGAAGTTGCCGGCCTCGTACTTCCGCTCCGCCGACGCGAGCGCCTCGCGGTAGGCCTCGTCGGGCGACGGAGGCGGGCGGGCGGGCGGCGCCGGGCTCGGCGTCGAGGGGACGGGCCGCGCCGCGGGCGCGGGGGCCGGCGAGGGAGCGGCGGGGGCCGCGGTCGCCGGCGGAGCCG
>DATIUR010000419.1:0-5165 GCA_035466675.1 Anaeromyxobacteraceae bacterium
TGACGCGCCCCCGGATCTCCGGCGGGATCCCGGGGCCGTCGTCCTCGACCGAGAGGCCGCACAGCCCCGGGCGCGTCCTGAGCCGGATCCGGATCTCGCCGCCGTCGGGTGTGACGTGGGCCGCATTGAGGAGGAGGTTGAGCGTGGCCTGGCCGACCTCCTTGCGGTCGGCGAGGGCCCAGGCGCCCTCGCCGCCGCCGGGGACCTGGCGAAGGGCGATCCGCCGCTTGTGGAGCAGGGGCTCCATCAGCGCCGCCCCCTCCCGGAGGAGCTCCGCCAGCGGGACGGGGCCCGGGCGGGGCGGCTGGGGCCGCGCGAAGTCGAGCAGCCTGCGCATGACGTGCTCCACGCGCTCGACCCCCTCGTCCATCAGCTCGTGGTACTCGTCCACCGTCTCGGGCGGCAGCCGCTCGGAGCGGAGACGGCGCAGGCAAGTCTTCACGCCCGCCAGGGGGTTGTTCACCTCGTGCGCCGCGCCGGCCACCAGGGACCCGAGCGCGGCCATGTGCTCGACGGCGGCGGCCTTGCGCGCCGCCTGCTCCTGCGCCAGCCGGGCGTCCCTCAGGCGAAACATCATCTGGTTGAACCGCTCGGCGAGCCGGGCGATCTCCTCGCCACCCCGGGGCGCGACGGGGACTGGGTCCACGGCCGGGTCGAACCGGTCCGCGGCCTGCAGCATCTCCCCGAGGGGCCGGGCGATCCCGCGGCCCACCACCAGGGCGGCGACCAGGCCGGCCAGGATCACCGAGGTGGCCAGGGTGCCCAGCAGGATCGCCAGCTTCCGCCGGGTGGCCCCCAGGATGGCGATGTCGAGCCCGAGCCGCACCTCGCCGGCGGCGCCGCCCAGGATCGGCTCGCGGAGGTCGAGGAAGCGACCGCCCTCGGCGACGACCACCACCGGCCGGTCGCCGACGCGGGAGAGCCCGACCAGTCCCGGGGGCGTCGCCCCATCGAACGACGAAGCCAGGACGCGGCCGTCCCGGGCCACGAAGCAATAGGCGACGCTCTCGCTCGAGGCCGCGCCGGCGACGAGGTCGTGGAGCGTGAGGAGGTCCTCGACCAGCACCGCCTCGGCGGCCTGGCCGGCGATCTGCCGGGCGATCTCCCGGCCGAGCGCGGTCTGCTCCTGCGCCAGGCTGCGACCCGAGATCCGGTTCGCCACGACGAGGTGTGCCGCGTGGGTCAGGGCCACGCCCACTGCGGCGAAGGCGGCGAGCCGCATCCACAGGCGGCCGCCGCGCCAGCGCGATCGCGCGCCGGTCAACGCCGCCTCGCCACGCGGGCCGCCTCGTCGTACAGGCCGGGCTCGGGCGGCACGAACCGCTCGATGTGCACGGCGCGCAGCGCTTCGGCCGCCTCCGGGTCCTGGTGCAGCCCGAGGAGCACCGCCCGGAGGCGGGCGCGGGTCTCGGCCGGCAGCGTGGTGGAGGCCACCACCGGCATCACGCCGTAGGGTGGGGACCGGTGGACCACCCGGACCCTCGACCGCAGCGACGGATCGCGCGCGGCGAGCGCGTCGAACACCAGGCTGTCCACGGCGGCGCCGTCCACCACCCCGCGGGCCACCGCGTCCACGGACCGGTCGTGGCTCCGCGTGAAGACCGTCGAGGCGAAGAATCGCCCGGGCTCTCGGCCCGAGTCGGCCAGGAGCCGCGCGACGTAGAGGTGCCCCGAGAGCGAGAGCTCGTCGGTGAAGGCGAAGCGCATCCCGGCCAGGTTCCACAGGGAGCGGGTTCGGCTCGCCTCCGGTACCAGGACCAGGGAGCGGTAGGTGGTCCGTCCGTCGATGACCGGAACGGCCAGCACCTCCACCGCTCCCGGGTTCCGCGCCTCGAGGTCCAGGAACCCGCCGGTGCAGAGAAGGGCGGCGTCGAGCTGTCCGGAGAGGAGGAGGTCGTTCACCTCGGCGTAGGTCCGGCGCTGGACGAAGCGGACACGTTCGCCGAGCAGGGTGCCCATGCGTTCGAGGAAGCGGGAGTAGTCGGAGAAGGTGTCGACCGGCGACTGCATGGCGGCGACGGAGAGGCGAAGAGCCCGGCCGGTCGGCGGCGCGGCGCTCCACTCCACGGCGGGCGGCGGCACCCGGAAGTCGACGCGCACCTCCTCGTAGGGGGTGGCCTCGCAGCCGAGCGTGACGAGGAACGCGAGCGCGATCCCGGCGGCCTGGCGTCGACGGGGGTCCATCGCCAGCATGCTATCCGGTTCCGGGACCGGCGCTGCGCCGGGTGGCACGTACCTGTTCCCTGAAGGGAACAAGCTCCCCCCCCGGAAGGGCCGATCTGTTCCCTCGGGGGAATTGGACCGGTCAGCGACGACGACGCTGGCCGCCCCCGGACCGGTGCAGCGGTGCGCAACCGTCCGGCGGACGGGAGGGAACGGGCGCTCGTCCGATGCGAGCACGGGCCCGGGAACGCGCCTTGCTACCGGGGGCCATCGCCCACCGCGAACCGGGAGGCCGCCATGCGTTTCGAGGTCCTCGCAGCCCTGCCTCTCGGGGCCGGATCGGGCAAGCGCGCCTTTGCGCTCGACGAGTGCAGGAGCTGCCACCGCTGACCCGGGCGAGCGGCCCGGGAACCACGGAGACCGCATGGACAAGGACATCCTCGTCACGATGCAGGAGGACCTGCGGCGCGCGCTGGCGAAGCCGCCGGAGCGGCGGCGCTGGGCGATGCTGCTCGACCTCCGCAAGTGCGTCGGCTGCCACGCCTGCTCGGTGGCGTGCGCCTCGGAGAACAAGCTGCCGCCCGGCCTCTGGTACCGGCCCGTCTTCGAGCACGAGCGGGGAAAGTACCCGAAGGTGTCGCGCACCTTCCTGCCCCGGCCCTGCATGCAGTGCGACGAGCCGCCCTGCGTGGGGGCCTGCCCCGTGAAGGGCCGCGACGGGGCCACCTGGAAGGAGACCCGGGGCGCGGCGACCGGCCTCGTGGTGATCGACTACGCGAAGTGCATCGGCTGCGGCCAGTGCGTGCCGGCCTGCCCCTACGGGGCCCGCACCCTGGACGACGGCTCCAACCACTCGGACGGGACCCCCGCCGTGCAGCCGTACGAGGCGGCCGCCGCGTTCGAGTACGGGCGCAGGCGCCAGCGAAAGGGTGCGGCCCAGCCGGTCGGCAACGCGCGCAAGTGCCACTTCTGCGTCCACCGGCTGCAGGAAGGGCAGCTCCCCCAGTGCATCTCCACCTGCATCGGCCGGGCGGGCTGCTTCGGCGACGAGAGCGATCCCGAGAGCCTCATCGCGCGGGTGAAGAAGGCGAGCAAGGTCCAGATCCTTCTGGCGCGCAAGGGAACGGCGCCCCGCGTCTACTACGTGGCCAACGAGAAGCTGGAGGCGATCCATGGCTAGCAAGGGCACCTCGAGGCGCGACTTCCTCAGGACCGGCGCGGTGGGCTGCGGCGCGCTGGCGCTCTCGCAGCTCGACTTCGCCCGGGGGCTCCTGGCGCGGGCGGAGGCGGGCGAGCTCACCGCCCAGGAGCTCTACGAGCTCGGCCGCGTGGAGAACGAGCTCTACACGGTCTGCCTCAACTGCAACACCGGCTGCGGCATCAAGGTGAAGGTCCTGGACGGAGTGGCCGCCAAGATCGACGGCAACCCCTACAGCCCGTGGACGCTCCACCCGCACCTCCCCATGGCAGAGCCGCTCGAGCGCGCGGCCCAGGTGGACGGCGCCATCTGCCCCAAGGGGCAGGCGGGCCACCAGGGAGCCTACGACCCGTACCGGATCACCCGCGTCCTCAAGCGGGCCGGGAAGCGGGGGGAGGGGAAGTGGCGGTCGATCCCCTTCGACCAGGCCATCGACGAGATCGTGAAGGGCGGCAGGCTCTTCGCGGACGTGCCCGGGGAGGAGCAGCGGGAGGTGCCCGGCCTCGCCTCGCTCTGGGCGCTGCGCGATCCCAAGGCCTTCGAGGAGATGGGCGCCGACGTGGCGCTCCTGCGCAAGAAGAAGATGACCGTGGCGGAGTTCAAGGCGAAGCACGCCGCGAACCTCGACAAGCTGGTCGATCCGGACCACCCCGACTTCGGCCCGAGGAACAACCAGTTCGTCTACATGTGGGGGCGCAAGAAGGGCGGGCGCTCCGACTTCGCGAGGCGCTTCACCGAGGCCTTCGGCACGCTCAACACCCACGGCCACACCACCGTGTGCCAGGGCTCGCTCTACTTCGCCTGCAAGGCCATGAGCGAGCAGTACGACGGCGTCACCTTCAGGGACGGCCAGAAGTTCTACTGGCAGGCCGACCTCGAGAACTCGGAGTACGTCGTCTTCGTGGGCTCGAACCTCTTCGACGCGAACTACGGCCCGCCCAACCACACCCCCCGCATCACCCAGCGGCTGGTGGACGGGAAGCTGAAGATCACCGTGCTCGACCCGCGCTTCTCGAAGCTCGCCTCCCGCGCACCGGGGAGCTGGATCCCGGTGAAGCCGGGCACCGACGCCGCCTTCGCCATGGGCATGACCCGCTGGATCCTGGAGAACCGGCGGTACGACGCGAGGTACCTCGCCAACGCCAACAAGGCCGCCGCGGCCGCCGACAAGGAGGCCACCTGGTCCAACGGCCCCTGGCTCGTGAAGGTGGGCAAGGACGGGGAGCCGGGCGGGTTCCTGCGGGCCTCGGAGATCGGCCTTCGGGCGAAGGAGGCCCGCAAGGACAAGGACGGGAAGGACCTCGAGTTCGACTACCTGGTGGCCCTGAAGGACGGCGAGCCCGTCGCCTTCGACCCGAACGACGAGAAGGACGCGGTGGAGGGCGACCTGTTCGTGGACGCGGAGCTGCCTGCAGGCGGCGCGGGGACCGTGCGTGTCAAGAGCAGCCTCCAGATCATGCGGGAGGTGGCCCGGGAGAGGACGATCGCGCAGTACGCGGCCATCTGTGGGATCGAGCCCGCGGTGATCGAGCGGGTGGCCCGCGAGTTCACCTCGCACGGCAAGAAGGCGGCGGTGGACATGCACCGCGGCCCCGCCCAGCACACGAACGGCTTCTACAACATCTCGGCGCTCATGAGCCTGAACCTCCTGGTCGGGAACTTCGACTGGGCGGGCGGCATGATCGCGGCCTCCACCTGGAACGCCGACGGAACCAAGACCGAGAAGCAGCCCTTCAGCCTGAAGAGGCTCACCCCCAAGTCGGGCAAGGCGTTCGGCCTCTCCGTGATCCGGCACGACGCCAAG
>DATIUR010000420.1:0-14163 GCA_035466675.1 Anaeromyxobacteraceae bacterium
CCGGCCGCGACCGGCACCGGCCCTGACGTGATCTTCTTCGCGGACGGCGGCCGCGCCCGCGGCACGGTGGTGGAGGAGACCGCGTCGGGCGGCGTGCTGCTCCGGCTCCTCGACGGCTCCACCCGCCGCTACGCGCCCGGCCAGGTGGTCCGCATCGAGTACTCGGACGGCACGGTCTCCTCGCCGGCGCCGCGCACCGCGACCCCGGCGGCGCCGCCCTACGGGCCGCCGTCGGCGCCGCCCTACGGGCCGCCGTCGGCGCCGCCCTACGGGCCGCCGTCGGCGCCGCCCTACGGGCCGCCCGCCCCGAGGCCTCCGCCTTCGCCTTCCTGGCCACCTCCGCAGCCCGCTCCCCATATGGCGGCGCCCGGCCACGCCGGCATGGGGCCGCTCTCCCCCGTCTACTTCGCCTTCGGGATGGGCGGCTCGGGCCTCGCGGGCGAGGCGGAGGGTGGCGTGGACATGAGCGACGTCTCGAGGGGGCAGATGGCCATGCTCCTCGAGACCGGCGTGCGCGTGAGCCCGGCGGTGGCGCTCGGCCTCTACCTCGACCTCGGCGTCGGCGACGCGGGTCCGGCCTTCGCGTCCACCTGCAACATGACCGGCATGGACTGCGGCGCCGTCTCGGTCCGCATCGGCGGCCTGGTCCGCCACACCTGGGACCCGGTCGGGCGCACCAGCCCCTGGATCGCGATCGGCACCGGCTTCGAGCTGCTCGACATCCACGCCGACGACGGCTTCGGCACGAGCGACGTCGTCTACACCGGATGGGAGATGCTCCGCGTCACGGGCGGGGTGGACCTGCGCACGAACGCCCTCTTCGGCGTCGGCCTCTACGGCGGCATCGCCTTCGGCACGTTCTCGAGCGTGGAGGACCCCACCGGGACCTACGACATCACCGACCAGTCCTTCCACACCACCGTCACGGCCGGCCTCCGGTTCACGCTCTTCCCGTGAGTCAACCGAGGCGGGCCCGCCGCAGCCGGAGCGCGTTCGCGATCACGGTCACCGAGCTGAAGCTCATGGCGGCGCTCGCGATCATGGGCGAGAGCACCAGCCCGGTGAAGGGGAAGAGGGCTCCGCCGGCGAGCGGCACGCCCAGGGCGTTGTAGGCGAAGGCCCAGAACAGGTTCTGCCGGATGTTCGTCAGGGTCGCCCGGGAGAGGCGGCGCGCCCGGACGATGGCGGCCAGGTCGCCCTTGACCAGCGTGAGGCCGGCGCTCTCGATGGCCACATCGGTGCCCGTGCCCATGGCGATCCCCACGTCGGCGGCGGCGAGCGCCGGGGCGTCGTTGATGCCGTCCCCGGCGAAGGCCACCACCCGGCCCAGGTGGCGGTACTTGCCGACCGCCTCCGCCTTCTCGGCGGGCAGGACCTCCGCCTCCACCTCGTCGATGCCGAGGCGCCGGGCCACCGCGCGGGCGGTGGTCCAGCCGTCGCCGGTGACCATCACCAGGGCGAGCCCCTCGGCGTGCAGCGCGCGGATGGCCTCCTCCGCGTCGGGCTTGACGGGATCGACCACCTCGAGGAGGGCGGCGGGCCGCCCCTCCACCGCCACGATCACCACCGTGCCGCCCTCGGCGCGGAGGGCCTCCGCCCGCTCCTGGAGGCCAGCCGCGTCCACGCCCACCTCGGCGAGCAGGGCGGCGTTGCCGAGCGCGACGGCGCGCCCGGCGACCGTTCCCGCGACGCCCTTCCCCGGGATCGACCGGAAGTCCCTCGCCTCCTCCAGGGCGAGTCCGCGCGCCCGGGCGCCGGAGACGATGGCCGAGGCGAGGGGGTGCTCGCTGCCGCGCTCCAGGCTGGCGGCCAGCCGGAGGACCTCGTCCTCGCGGCCGGGCTCGAGCGCCAGGATCCTCCCCAGCGCGGGCCGCCCCAGCGTGAGCGTCCCGGTCTTGTCGAGAAGGAGCGTGTCCACCTTCTCGAAGCGTTCCAGCGCCTCGGCGCTCTTCACCAGCACGCCCGCGGTGGCGCCGCGCCCGGTCCCCACCATGATGGACATGGGCGTGGCCAGGCCGAGGGCGCAGGGGCAGGCGATGATGAGGACCGAGACGGCCGCCACCAGGGCGTGGGCCAGGCGGGGCTCGGGACCGAGGAGCGCCCAGGCGGCGAAGGAGACGGCCGCGGCCAGGACCACGCCCGGCACGAACCAGGCCGAGACCCGGTCGGCCAGGCGCTGGATGGGGGCGCGGGTCCGCTGGGCGTCCATCACCATCCGGACGATCTTCGCGAGCAGGGTGTCCTGCCCGACCCGGTCGGCCCGCATCACGAAGCTGCCGTTCCCGTTGAGGGTGGCGCCGGTGACCCGGTCGCCGTCGCGCTTCTCCACCGGGACCGGCTCGCCGGTGACCATCGACTCGTCCACCGAGGAGGAGCCCGAGACGACCGTGCCGTCGACCGGGATCTTCTCGCCGGGCCGGACGCGGAGGAGGTCCCCGGCCCGGACCTGCTCGATCTCCACGTCGTGCTCCCGTCCCTCCGCCTCCACCCGGCGGGCGGTCTTGGGGGCGAGCCGGAGGAGCGCCCGGATGGCCCCGGAGACGCGGCTGCGGGCCCGCAGCTCCAGGATCTGCCCGAGCAGGACGAGCTCCACGATCACCGCCGCCGCCTCGAAGTAGACCGGCGGCGCTCCGTGCTCGAGGAAGGCGGCCGGGAAGGCGCTCGCCGGGAGGAGCGAGGCCGAGGCGCTGAACAGGTAGGCGGCGCCGGTGCCGATCCCGATGAGCGTGAACATGTTCAGCTTCCAGGTCCGCAGGGACAGCCAGGCCCGCTCGAAGAAGGGCCAGCCGCCCCAGAGCACGACCGGCGTGGCGAGCGCGAGCTGCAGGAGCGCGAAGGCCCGGAAGTCGAGCGCGTGCCGGACGGCGTCGCCGGCCACCATGGGCACGAGGAGCAGGGCCGTGGGGAGGAGCCCCCAGCGGAACCGCCGGCTCATGTTGGCGAGCTCCGGGTTGGGCGGCTCCTCGGCGGACGGGGCCCCGCCGACCACCAGGGGCTCGAGCGCCATCCCGCAGATCGGGCAGGGGACGGGCTCCTTCTCCCGGACCTCCGGATCCATCGGGCACACCCAGACCACCTCGCCGCCGGGCGGGGGCGCGGGCGGCGCCTCCTTGGGCATGCCGCCCGGTCCGTGCGCGAGGTAGGGGGCGGGGCCCGCCTGGAACTTGGCGAGGCACTTCGGGTTGCAGAAGAAGAAGCGCTTGCCGTCGAGCTCGAGCGAGCCGCCCCTGGGCGCCTTCGGATTCACCTCCATCCCGCAGACCGGGTCGATGGCGAAGTACCGCTCCGGCTCGGCCTCGAACCTGGCGCGGCAGGAGCCGCTGCAGAAGTGGTAGGCGTACCGCCCGCGCTGGACGACGCCGCCGGGCGGGTGCTCGCGGTCCACGTCCATCCCGCAGACGGGATCGCGCGTGGGGACCGCGGCGGGGGGGGTGGCGTGGGAGGGGGAGGGGTCCATGTGGGTTCCGAGCCTCGCTCGTCCGATTGGCTTCCTCTAGCGGGGGACGGATCGCGCGGCACGGGAAGGGGGTCGGGCCCGACCCCTGGCTCCGGCCCGGCCGCCGGCGCACGAACAATTTTTCGCGCGGGGCCCCGCGGGCGCAGGCGATGCGCTGCGGCAGCCTGCCGCACGCGGACGAACCTCGCGTCGTCGCGGCGGAATCCCGGCGCGCACGGATCTTGGATATAGCAAAATAGCGATGTCGCTATGACGGAGGAGCGCATGCAGAGGAGTCCCGAGAAGTTCTGGAATCCCTACCTGGCGGGCGCGGCGCTGGGCCTGGTGCTGCTCGCCACGTACCTGGCCATGGGCCACGGGCTGGGCGCCTCCGGCGCGAGCTACCGGCTGGGCGTGGCGGCCGTCAACGCCGTCGCCCCCGGCCACGTCCAGGCGGTGCCCGCCATGGCCTCGGTGGTCGAGGAGCGCGGGGCGCTGGACGACTGGCTCGTCTTCGAGGTTCTCGGCGTCGTCGTGGGCGGCTTCCTGGGCGCCTGGACCTCCGGCCGCCTGAAGGGCGAGGTGACGAAGGGCCCGGTCTTCCGGGCCGGCGGGCGGATCGCCCTCGCCGTCGCCGGCGGGGTGGCGATGGGCTTCGCCGCCAAGCTCACCCGCGGCTGCACCTCCGGGCAGGCGCTCTCCGGCGGCGCGCTGCTCTCGGTCGGCTCCTGGGCCTTCATGCTCTCGGTCTTCGCCGGCGGCTACGCGGTGGCCTACTTCGTGAGGAGGCAGTGGCGATGAATCCCGTCTTCCCCTTCGAGTCGCTCTCGGACGAGCGGCGGACGCTCGGCCTGGCCGTGGCGGTCCTCATCGGCATCGTCTTCGGCTTCGTGCTGGAGCGGGCCGGGTTCGGCCGGGCCCAGAAGCTCATGGGCCAGTTCTACGGCACCGACATGACCGTGCTGAAGGTCATGTTCACCGGCATCGTGACGGCCATGCTCGGGACGGTGATCCTCTCGGGCGTCGGCCTGCTCGACCTCGAGACCGTCCAGTTCAACTTCCCCACCTACCTGTGGCCCATGATCCTGGGCGGGCTCCTGCTGGGCGCCGGCTTCGTGACGTCCGGGTACTGCCCCGGCACCTCGGTGGTGGCGACCGCCTCGGGCAAGCTCGACGCCCTCGCCACGGTGGGCGGGGTGGTGGCGGGCGGCGTCCTCTACGCCGAGCTCGAGCCGGCCATGGGCGGCTTCCCCAACTCCGGCAAGCTCGGCACCTTCACCATCCCCGAGTGGCTCGGGCTCCCCGCGCCGGTGGCGGCCATCCTGGTGGTGGCCCTGGCGCTCGGCGCCTTCGTGATCGCCGAGCGGGTGGAGCGGAGGGTGAACCGGCAGGCCGAGCCGGCGTCGGTCCCGCCCGTCCGCCGCTGGGTCTTCACCGCCATCGTCGCCCTCGCCGTCGTGGCCGCGCTCACCCTGGCCATCCCCGCCGGCACGCACGCCGGCCAGCCCTGATCCGTCCCCCGCACCGCAATCCTCGAGGAGAAGAACATGAAGAAGCTGATCGCCGCCGCCACCCTCGCCGTCGCGCTCACCCTCGTCACCGGGACGGTGGCCCACGCCGAGACGAAGATGCTCGCCACGGTCACCAAGATCGACGTGGCCGCCGACGGCGGCTCCGCCGTCGCCACCATGAAGGACTCGAAGAGCGGCCAGACCGTGGAGATCGTGGTCCAGGACAAGGTCACGCTCGACAAGTTCAAGGACAAGCGGATCGTCGTGGGCGACGAGATCAAGCTCAAGTACGACGCCCAGGGCGGAAGGAACGTCGCCACCTTCTTCAAGAAGGCGGCGGGCTGCTAGCGACCCGGCCCCTCGGGGCCGGAAGGACGGGCCGCGGCGAGGCCGGCACGGCCGCCGCGGCCCCTGCTGCGACCACGATCAATCACCAGAGGGGAATACCTTGACCTTCGCCAGGAACGCGGCCCTCGCCGCCCTCGCCCTCGCTCCCGTCCTCGCCCTGTCCGGCGAGCACCCGGGGAACGACGCCATCCGGAAGAGCGGCTACCAGGGCCCGCAGACCTGCGAGGAGTGCCACCCCGGCACGGCCCGGGCCTTCCTCGACACGGTCCACTGGAAGCACGCCTCCCGGGTCGACAACGTGGACGGGCTCGATCCCCGCGCCGAGTACGGCATGCAGAACCGCATCTACACGTTCTGCAACGGGAACGACATCGTCAACACGCTGAAGGAGATCCCGGCGAACGAGAAGGGCAAGACGAAGCTCACCGGATGCGACACCTGCCATCCCGGGGACGGGATCCAGGGCGTCGCGTCGAAGGGGCCCGCCGCCGAGGCGGCCATCGACTGCCTGGTCTGCCACTCCGCCAAGTACGACTGGTCGAAGCGCAAGCCCTACAAGACCGCCGACGGCCAGGTGGCCATCGGCCAGGACCGCAGCCTGGAGGCGGCCCTGGCGGTGGGGAAGCCGGGCGTCCGCAACTGCATGGTCTGCCACGAGGCGGCCGGCGGCGGCACGCACATCAAGCGCGGCTTCGCCTTCGACGCCGAGCACGACGTGCACGCCGCCAAGGGCATGGTCTGCGCCGACTGCCACAAGGCCAAGGACCACCGGATCCCGACCGGGTTCGACCCGAACAACTGGGCCAACGACGGCGTGCGCGTCTCCTGCGCGGGCTGCCACGGCGACAAGCCTCATTCCGACGACGACTACGACCGGCACACGGCGAAGATCGCCTGCCAGACCTGCCACGTGCCCACCTCCGGCGGCGCCGTGGCGAAGGACTTCACCCACTGGTCCAAGGACGAGGCCACCGGCTTCTGGGAGCCCTCCACCATCCGGCGCGAGGTGAGCGACACGAAGCCCGTCTACGCCTGGTTCAACGGCCGGGTCCGAAACGAGCCGCACCTCATCGCGCCGAAGGGGAGCCGGCAGGACCCGAAGAGCCGGATCACGCCGTTCAAGGTCTACGAGGGCCGCGCCTACTACGACGCCTACACCGGCAAGCTCCTCTCCATGGACTTCGCCCAGCCCACCGCCACCGGAGACACGCTGGCGGGCGTCGCCTCGGCGGCCCGGACGCTCGGCATCGCCAGGTACAAGCCCGTGCCCGGCTGGCAGCGGATCTACTTCGCCAACAGCCACCTGGTGACGAAGGCGAAGGCGCTCACCTGCGACCGGTGCCACACCGAGGCGGGGCAGCTCGACTTCGAGTCGCTCGGGTACACGCGGGCGGAGGTGAAGCGGCGCAAGCTCGACAGCGCCGCCCTCTGGTTCGAGAAGCTGCACGAGAAGGAGAGCAAGAAGGAGGCGTGGTAGCCGATCATGGGGTACAGTGCGCTCGTGGCCAGGCCGAGGACGCCGCCCATCCGGGCGGACGCGAACCGGGCCGCGCGCTGCGCGGAGATCCTGAAGGCCGTCGCCCACCCGCTCCGCCTCCGGATCGTGGCCGTCCTGTGCGAGGGCGACGCCCACGTCACCGCCCTGGCCGAGCGGGTGGAGGCCAGCCAGGCCATCGTCTCCCAGCAGCTCCGCATCCTGCGCAGCCACGGGCTGGTGACGGCGACCCGGGAGGGGGGATTCGCCACCTACCGGCTCGCCGAGCCGAATCTGCGCGGCCTGGTCGGCTGCATGGAGCGCTGCGACAGATAGGCGAGGCGCCGGACCGGACCTCCTCCGCTCCTCGCGTCCAGGCCCGGCGCCGGGCGGCTTCTTGCGCTCCCTGCCGCCGCCCGGCAACGCCTGCGCTGCGCGCTCGCGCGCACCTCGTGATGTCGGCGAGTTGCGCCGGCGGCGGCGGTGCCCGCGGCTTGCACGTCGCGAGCTAGCGAGTTCGCTAGCTCTAGACATGAAGGCACTCCGACACGATCCGGCGCGGGCCACCCACACGGCGGGGTGCTCGCGCTGAGGCGCGGCAGGGAGGGCGGATGGCCATCGGCCGGCGGAGGTTCATCCAGATCGGCGCCGCGGGCGCAGGGGGCGCCGCGCTGGCGAGCGGCCTCGCCACCCGCTGGTGGGGGCTCGACGGCGATCCCCTGGCCGACCCCGGCACCGAGGGCGACCGGACCGTGGCGACCTACTGCGAGCTCTGCTTCTGGGGCTGCGGGATGCTCGCCCACGTCAAGGACGGCCCGGGCGGGCCACGGGTCACCAAGGTGGTGGGCAACCCCGCCCACCCGCTCTCCCGCGGCATGCTCTGCCCGCGCGGCGCGGGCGCCACCGGCCTCCTCTACGACCCCGATCGCCTCACCCGGCCGCTCCTGCGCCGGGCCAGGCGGGGCGAGGACGTCTTCGAGCCGGTGAGCTGGGACGCGGCCCTGAACGAGGTGGCGCGGCGGCTCGAGGAGGTGAAGGCGCGCCACGGCCCCGAGGCCCTGGCCCTCTTCACGCACGGGTCGGGCGGCTCCTGGTTCAAGCACTTCATGAAGGCGTGGGGCTCCCCCAACGTCGGCGCCCCCTCCTACGCGCAGTGCCGGGGACCCCGGGAGGCCGCCTTCACGGTCACCTACGGCACGCCCCTCGGCTCCCCGGAGCCGCTCGACATCGCCAACGCGCGCTGCATCACCCTCGTCGGCAGCCACCTCGGCGAGAACATGCACAACACGCAGGTGCAGGAGCTGGCCGAGGCGATCGGGAAGGGCGCCGACCTGGTGGTGGTGGACCCGCGCCACTCGGTGGCCGCCTCCAAGGCGCGCTACTGGCTCCCGGTGAAGCCCGGCACCGACATCGCCCTGCTCCTCGCCTGGATCAACGTCCTCCTCGAGGAGAGGCTCTACGACGCGGAGTACCTGGCCAGGCACGCGGCCGGCCTCGACGAGCTGCGGGCGCACGTCGCCGACAAGACGCCGGAGTGGGCCTGGGCCATCACCGGCGTCCGTCCCGAGCTGATCCGCGCCTCGGCCCGCCTCATCGGGAACGCGCGCCCGGCCTCGCTGGTGCACCCGGGCCGCCACACCGTCTGGTACGGGGACGACACGCAGCGGGAGCGCGCCATCGCCATCCTGGCCGCCCTGCTCGGGAGCTGGGGGCGGCGCGGCGGGTACGTCGCCATGGAGCGCTTTCCCCTGGCGGGCTATCCGCTCGACGTGCCCCACGCGAACGGCGGCGGACGCGCCCGGGCCGACCTCCCGAAGGACGGCCGGTTCCCGCTCGCCGGCGAGGTGCTCGCCAGCGGCCTCTGCGACGCGACCCGGCCCGGCCACGCGCTCTACGACCTCAAGGCCTGGATGGTCTACGGCTGCAACCTCTTCCAGGCCCTGCCGGCGCGGCAGGAGCTGGTCGAGAAGATCCAGGCCCTGGAGCTGCTCGTGGCCGTCGACGTCCTGCCGGCCGAGATCTGCGGCTGGGCGGACGTGGTCCTCCCGGAGGCCACCTTCCTGGAGCGCGAGGACGACGTCTGGAACGGCCCGTGGAAGCGCCCCTTCATCGCGATCCGGCAGGCGGCCGTCCCGCCGGCCGGCGAGTCCAGGCCGGGCTGGTGGATCGCCAGGGAGCTCGCCGGGAAGCTCGGCCTGGGCGCCTGGTTCCCCTGGAAGGACGCCACCGACTACGTGCGGGCGCGCCTCGCGGCGAAGGGACTCTCCCACGAGGAGCTCTCCCGGACCGGCGTGCTCCTGGGCGATCCGGTGCCGACCTGCGAGGAGGAGGGGCTCGAGATCTCCCTCGACACCGACTCGGGGAAGATCGACCTGTACTCGAAGGAGCTGGAGGGCCTCGGCTTCGACCCGCTCCCGCGCTACGTGCCGCAGGAGGAGGGCCCACCCGGACACTTCCGGCTGCTCACGGGGCGCTCCCCCCTCCACACCTTCGGGCGCACCGTGAACAACCGGCTCCTGGGGGAGCCGTACCCCGAGAACGAGGTCTGGGTGAACGCCGACGCGGCCCGGGCGCTGCCGGGCTTCGAGGACCGGCCGCTGGCGAACGGCGAGAAGGTGGTGCTGGTGAACCAGGACGGCGTCCGCTCGACGCCGGTCCGGGCCAAGGTCACCCAGCGCATCCGCGGCGACTGCGTCTTCCTGGTCCACGGCTTCGGGCAGACCGCCCGAGGGCTCCGCCACGCCCACGGGCGCGGCGCGTCCGACTCGCTGCTCACCACCCGCTACAGGCTGGATCCCATCATGGGCGGCACCGGCATGAACGTGAACTTCGTGCGCATCGAGCGCGCCGCGGAGGTCGCATGAGCGCGGCCGGCGCGAGGCGCTGGGCCATGGCGGTGGACACGCGGCGCTGCGTGGGCTGCAACGCCTGCGTCATCTCCTGCAAGACCGAGAACGCGCTCCCCGCGGGCGGCTTCCGCGGCTGGGTGGTGCAGGAGGCGCGCGGGACCTTCCCCGACGTCTCCCTCCAGATCCGGTCGGAGCGGTGCAACCAGTGCGCCTCCGCGCCTTGCGTCTCCTCCTGCCCCACCGGGGCGAGCCACCTGGGCGAGGGGGGCGTCGTCCTCGTGAACCGCGCCAAGTGCACCGGCTGCAAGGCCTGCCTGGCCGCCTGCCCCTACGGCGGGCGCTACGTCCACCCCGAGGAGGGGTTCGTGGACAAGTGCACCTTCTGCCTGCACCGAGTCCGGCGGGGCGACGGTCCCGCCTGCGTCACCACCTGCCCGACGCGCGCCCTCACCTTCGGCGACCTGGCCGACCCGGAGAGCGCCGTGTCGCGGCTGCGCGCCTCGCGCCGCTGGGAGGTCTCGCGGCCGGAGGCGGGCACCCGTCCCCACGTCTTCTTCCTGACCTGAGGTCGCCATGAGGGACCCGAACCGATTCTGGAACCCGTACCTGGCCGGCGCGGCGCTCGGCCTGGTGCTGCTCGCCGCCTACGTCCTGCTCGGCAAGGGGCTGGGCGCCTCCGGCGCGTCCTGGCACGTGGGCGTCGCCGCCCTGAACGCCGTCGCCCCCGGCCACGTCGCCGCGTCCCCCGCCATGGCCCGGACCGTCGCGCGGGGCGGGCTCCTCGACGACTGGCTCGTCTTCGAGGTGCTGGGGGTGGCCCTGGGCGGCCTGGTGGGCGCCTACACGGCCGGCAGGCTCGGGCGGGAGGTCCTGCGCGGCCCCCGCATCTCGGCCCCCTCGCGCATCGCGCTCGCCCTGGCGGGCGGCTTCCTCATGGGGATCGCCGCGAAGATGGCGCGCGGCTGCACCTCCGGGCAGGCCCTCACCGGCGGCGCCCTCCTCTCGGCGGGGAGCTGGGCCTTCATGCTCGCGGTCTTCGCGGGCGGCTACGCGGCCATCGGGCTCGTGCGGAGGGCCTGGCGATGAGCGAGACCACCCTCCTCCTGGCCCTCCTGGTCGGGATCGCCTTCGGATTCGTGCTGGAGCGGGCCGGCTTCGGCCGCGCCCAGAAGCTGGTCGCGCAGTTCTTCGGCGACGACATGACGGTCTTCAAGGTCATGTTCGGCGCCATCGTGACCGCCATGCTCGGCGCGGTCCTGCTGGCCGGGCTCGGCGTCCTCGACCTGGCCGCCCTCTCCGCCTCGGCCACGAGCGAGAGCTTCCTGTGGCCCATGATCGCCGGCGGCCTCCTGCTCGGGGTGGGGTTCGCCGTCTCCGGGTACTGCCCGGGGACCTCCCTCGTGGCGGCGGCCTCGGGCAAGCTCGACGGCCTGGCGGTGGTGGTGGGGGTGGTGGCCGGCACGGTGGCCTGGGGCGAGCTGATGGGCCTCCCCGCGTTCGCCGCCTTCAACGAGTCGGAGGTCTTCCGGACGAGCGGCTGGGTGGGGCGCGCCTACCTGTACGAGCTCGTCGGCCTGCCCGCCCCGGTGGTCGCGCTCGTCGTCGCGGCCGCGGCGGCGGCCTGCTTCGTCGGGGCGGAGGCGCTCGAGCGGATCCTCTCGCGCGGGGCCGCGCCGGCTCCCGCCCCGCTGCCGCGGAGGCTCGTCTTCGCCGGCTTCGGCGCGCTCGCCCTCCTCGGCCTCGCCACGCTCATGCTCCCGTCCCCGACCGGGGCCGTCCCCGCCGCGCCCGCGCGCATCGCGCCCGCCGAGCTGGCGCGGCGCGTGCTCGAGCAGCCGTGGAGGGTGCGCGTGCTCGACCTCCGCCCGGCCGACCACTGCGCCGCCGCCCGCGTGCCGGGCGCCGAGTGCGCGCCGCCCGGGACGCTGGCGGCCCTCGCTCTCGGCGCCGAGGACCCGTCGCGCGACCTGGTGCTGGTCGCGGAGCGCGACCTCGACGCCCTGCCGGCCGAGGCGGCCGCCTACCGGGGGCGCGTGCTGGCGCTCTCGGGCGGGTTCGAGGCCTGGAGGGCGTACGCCCTCGCGCCGGCGGAGCCGCCCGTGCCCGGCGCGCCGGCGAGCGAGGCCGAGGCGTTCCGGCTGCGATCCGGGATCCACGCCGCGCTGACCGGGGTGGCCGCTCCGCCGCCTCCGGCCGCGCCGGCGGCCGGCGCGCCCAGGCCGAGGAAGAAGGCGGGCGGCGGCGGCTGCGGAGGGTAGGGGAGGGAGACCATGCTCGAGATCGACTCGTCGCGGCACAGCCACCTCGTCGACCCGCACCTGCACGCCTGGGGCTGGGAGGTGCCGGTCTACCTCTTCCTGGACGGCCTCGCCGCGGGCGTGATGGTCCTGTCCTCGCTGCTCCTGGCCCGCGAGGGCGAGCGCTCGAAGGCCGCGCGGTGGCTCCCCTTCGCGGCTCCCCTCCTCGTCTCGGCCGGCATGCTGGCGCTCTTCCTCGACCTCGAGCACAAGCGCTTCGTCTGGCGCTTCTACCTCACCTTCCGCTGGACCTCGCCCATGTCCTGGGGCGCCTGGATCCTGCTCCTCGTCTACCCGTTCTCGCTGCTCGTGGCCCTGGCGGGCCTGCTCGACGCCGAGGGGGAGGCGCTGGCGGCCCGGCTCGGGTGGGCGGGAGGGCTGGTCCGCCGCGCGCGGGCCTTCGCGCTGGCCCGACGGGACCCGCTCCGGTGGGCGAACCTCGCCGCCGGAGTGGGGCTGGGCCTCTACACCGGCGTCCTCCTCTCCGCGCTCGGGGCGCGGGCGCTGTGGGGCTCGGCCCTGCTCGGGCCGCTCTTCCTCGTCTCGGGCCTCTCCACCGGGGCCGCCTTCCTGATGCTGTTCCGGCTGGCCGACGGGGAGCGCCGGCTCCTCGGGCGCTGGGACCTCGCCGCCATCGGCGTCGAGCTCGCGTTGATCCTGCTCCTCCTGGCGGGCCTCGCCACCGGCGACGCCGAGAGCCGGGCCGCGGCGGGGCTCCTCCTGGGCGGCCGGTACACCGCCGAGTTCTGGACGCTGGTGGTGGGGATCGGCCTGGCCGTGCCGGCGCTCCTCGCCGCGCTCGAGCACCGGCTGCAACTCCGGCTCACGCCGGTCGCGCCCGCGCTCGTCCTCCTGGGCGGGCTCTCGCTCCGTTTCCTCCTGGTGGCGGCGGGGCAGGCGTAGCGGGAAGGTCGGGCGCCGGCTCGCGCCGCGCGCTAGACACCGCCCGTGCGCGTCCTCGCCGGCACGAGCGGCTGGAGCTACCCCGCCTGGAGGGGGTCCTTCTACCCGGAGCGCCTGCCGCCGGCGCGCATGCTCGCCGCATACGCGGAGAGGCTCCCCACCGTCGAGGTCAACGCGACGTTCTACCGGATGCCGGCCGCGAGGACCCTGGGCGGCTGGCGCGACCAGGTCCCGCAGGAGTTCCGGTTCGCGCTCAAGGGGCCGCAGCGGCTGACGCACCTCGCGCGCCTGCGCGACGTCGCCGACCCGGTGGCCTTCTTCCTGCGGGCCGCCGCGGAGCTGGGGCCGAAGCTCGGGCCCGTGCTCTGGCAACTCCCGCCCAACATGAAGAAGGACCTCCCGCGCCTCGAGGCGTTCCTCGGCCTCCTGCCCCCGGGCGGCCGCTGGGCCTTCGAGTTCCGGCACCCGAGCTGGTTCGACGGCGACGTGCTCGACCGCCTGCGCGATCGGGGAGCCGCGCTCTGCCTGGCCGACACCGAGGAGGGGGAGACGCCTCTCGTCGCCACCGCGCCCTTCGGCTACCTGCGCCTGCGCCGGCCCGAGTACGACGCGGCCGCCCTGGCCCGCTGGGCCGAGCGGATCGCCGCGCAGCCGTGGGAGGAGGCCCACGTCTACTTCAAGCACGAGGACGAGGCGCGAGGGCCGGCCTTCGCGCTCGCGTTCCGGCCCCTCGCCGGCGGCTGACGCCTCAGGGCGACGTGAAGGTCGCGAAGACCGATCGCGCCGCGCTCATGGTCACGTTGCAGGTCCGGCCGGAGACGGACGTGCACCCGGACCAGGACAGGAACGAGGACCCCGGGTCCTCCGCGGCCACGAGCGACACGACGGTCGCCGGGGAGGTGTTGGGGATGGCCGCCGTGCAGGCGTCCGCCAAGCCCGAGCGGCAGAGGAAGCCGTCCGGGCCGGTGACGGTGCCCGCGCCGGTGCCGTAGATCCGGACGCTCAGCGTCCAGGTCGTCGGCTGGAACGTGGCCGTGACCGTCTGAGCGCTCGTCACGGTCGCCCTGCACGTCAGCTTGTCCGTCGACGCCACGCATCCGGTCCACCCCGAGACGAAGGACCCCGCCGCAGGAGTGGCGGTGAGCGTCACCGTCCCACCGTTCGCCGCGGCGCCGCTGCACGTCCCGGCGTTCGCCGCACAGGCGATGTCCGGCTCCGTGTCCGCGGTCGTCACCGTCCCCTGCCCCGTCCCGGCGGTCTTCACCGTGAGCAGGTACGTGGTCGGCTGGAACGTCGCCGTGACCGTCCTCGCAGACGTCATCTTGGCGGTGCAGGTGAGCTTGTC
>DATIUR010000421.1:0-3389 GCA_035466675.1 Anaeromyxobacteraceae bacterium
GAGCTGCTTCGCGAAGACCGACCAAGCGTAGAGGATGCCGAGCGCGAGGTTGAGCCCCATGCCCGCGAAGGTCACCACCCAGCCGCGTCGACCCACGGTCCCTCCCTCGGAGTGAAATGCCGCGAGGGGCGCGAGAGAACCACGACGGACCGGCCCCTGTCACGTGCAGTGTTTTCGCGCAGAGGTTTCGCGCGCCGCGCAGGACCAGGCCGCCTGCGGGCGCCGCCGCGGCGCACGGGCGCGGCATCGTGCCGCGGGGCCTCCTCGCGGAGCGGACCGCAGATCGCCGCTAGGCGGCCGGCGGCGGCAGCCGCTCCGCCACGACGGCGCGCACCTCGTCGGGCGTGAAGGGCTTGTCCAGGCGGCCGTTCGGGACGCGCTCCAGGAACTCGCGCGCCGCGTCGGTGAAGGCACCGCCGGTCACGAACACGATCCGCGCGGCCAGGGCGGGGGAGGTCCGGCGGGCCTCCTCGAACCACTCCATGCCGGTCATCCGCGGCATCATCAGGTCGCAGAAGACGAGATCCCACGTCTCGCCGGCGCGGACGCGCTCCAGCGCCGCGTGCGCGTCGGTGTGGATGTCGACGTCGTGATCGCGCTGGAGGATGCGGCGGAGCGCGACCGCGACCCGCTCGTCGTCGTCCACGACGAGGATCCGCCCGCGCCGCGCGGGCGCGTGCAGGGGCGCCGCGGGTTGCTCGCTGGAAGGGCCGACCTCCGGCGCCGCCGGAAGGACCAGGCGGAAGGTCGTGCCGGCCCCGACGCGGGAGTCCACCTCGATGCGGCCCCCCATGCCCGTCACGATGCCCTGGCACACGAAGAGGCCGAGGCCCATGCCGGCCCCCACCGGCTTCGTCGTGAAGAAGGGCTCGAAGAGGTGGGCACGGGCCTCCTCGGGGATGCCCCCGCCCGTGTCCGCGACCTCCGCCACCACGGTGCGGCCGTCCGGCGAGCTCACCTCGAGGCGGATCTGGTTCTGGTCGGCGCGACCGGCGGGGATGGCCTGGGCGGCGTTGCCGAGCAGGTTCAGGAAGACCTGGGCGAGGCGGTTCTCGTTGCCGAGGACGCGCGGCACGTCGGGGAGCCGCACCACCAGGGCGGCGCGGTGGCGGATCTCGTTCTGGGCGAGGGTGAGGGCCGAGCGCGCGGAGGCGCGGACGTCGATCGGGCCGACGGTCTCGTCGGGCCGTGCGAACAGGCGCAGGTGCTGGACGATGGCGCGGACCTGGGCGGCGCCGTCGTGCGCCTCCTCGATCACCCGCCGCAGCTCCCCGGGCGGCGGCAAGCTGCCGGCGACCAGCTGCTCCCGGAGCCAGGCCAGGTTGGTGAGCACGTAGGCGAGCGGGTTGTTGATCTCGTGGGCGACGCCGGCGGCCAGCGTCCCGATGCCCGCCAGCCGGTCCGCCGCCTCGGCGCGGCGCCGGTCCGAGACGTCGCGGACCGAGGAGACGAGGTAGCGCCTTCCGGCGAACTCGACGGCCGCCGACGCGATCTCGCCGGGGACGGGGCGGCCGTCCGGGGCTCGGATGGGATGCTCGCTCACGAGCACGCCGCGCCGGACCACCTCGTCCCAGCGGCGGCGGAAGTCCTCCGGGTCGATCTCCGGGACGACCTCGAGGAGGGATCTGCCGACGAGCCGCTCCTTGGGCTGGCCCAGCATCCGGGCGTGCGCGGCATTGAGCCACACGATCCGCCCGTCGGCCTCGAGGACGTTCACGGCGTCCGAGGCCTGGTCGATGGCGCCCTCGACCAGCCGGAGCCGCCTCTCGCTCTCGCGCAGCCTCTCCTCGGCGCGCACCCGGTCCGTCACCTCCAGGGCGAGACCGCCCACGTAGGGCGGACCTTCCGCGCGGGGTATGGGGAACGCCAGGTCGAGGAAGGTCCGGTCGCCCAGGCGGATCTCGCGCTGGACCGCCCTGGCGTTCTCCACGGCCGACCGCTCCAGGGCGAGCAGCTCCTCTCCCAGCGGGGAGGGCAGGGTCTCCGCGACCGTCCTGCCGAGCATGGGGCCGAGCGGGACGCCGAGCATGTCCGTGAAGTGCGAGGAGAGGACGACGGCGCGGTGGTGCTCGTCCTTGACGAACACGCCGGTGGGGACGCTCGCGAAGAAGGAGCCGAGCAGGTCCCGGCTGCGGGCCAGATCCCGCGCGGTCCGGGAGCGCTCCTCCCAGGCGGCGGCGACGAGCAGCACCGTCACCACCAGGGCCGCCAGGAAGAACTGCAGGGCCGGGAGGGACATGGGGATGCCGGCGTGGGCGCCGGCCGAGGCGGGTCCCGCGTTGAGCCAGCACGCGGCCACGGCGGTGGCGGCGAGCCCGAGCGTCGCGCCACGCGGGCCGAACCGGATGGCGGACCACAGGAGCGGGGGCACCAGGACCACCTCGTGGGCCCACGGGGTGCCGGCCCGGTTCGCGAGGAGCCCCACGGCGAGGAGCAGCGAGGCGCCGACGGCCACCGCCTCCGCGGCGAATCCCGGCCGCCGCCGGCGATCCGACGGCTCGATCCAGGCGAGCACGAGCGGCGCGGCCAGGACGGCCCCGAGCGAGGAGCCGCCCCAGAACATCCACAGGGACCGGGAGAAGGAGCCGTCGAGGAGCAGGGCCTGCGCGCCCCGGCCGGCGACCAGGATCGCGCCCGCCGCCAGTGCCGGGAGCGTGGCGAGCGCGAGGGCTCCCCGCACGGTCGAGGGGGACGGGCGCGGCCCTCCCAGCCGCAGGACGAGCCAGGCCCCGGCGACGGCCTCCAGCGTGTTGCCCGAGAAGAACCAGAGCGCCAGGGACGGCGTCCGGCCGCGGAGCAGGCTCCCGATCACCGCCGCGGGGAGGATGGCGGCGACGGCCAGTGGCCACCGGCGCCGCGGCAGGAGCAGGAGCGCCGCCAGGTAGAGGCCGCTCGGCGGCCACCAGACGGCGATGCGGGTGTCGGGATCGAGCAGCAGGTAGCCGAGGCGCGCGAACAGGAAGTACCCGGCCGCCAGCAGCGGATAGGCGGCCCAGGGCGGGAGCCGCAGCGCCCGGGCCCAGGGGGCGAGCGGCGGCGGGGACTCGGCCGGACCGCCGTCCGGCCCTTCCGTCTGGTCTGGCGGCGCCGCGGCCGATCCCCTCGTGGGCCTCACTCCGAGGCGATCCTACTGCGAGAGCGACCGCGGATCTCGCCGGCCTGGACGCACGACCCGGGGACGGTCCCGGGGATCCGGCCGAGCGTCACCTTCCCCACGCGCCGGCGGCGCGAAGCCCCCGATCCGGGGAACCCGAAAAGGATCGAAGTCGCCCACGTCCGCCGCACCGCTCGCGCTGCGAACCCGAATGGGACAGAGAGTCGTTCGACCGAAAGGCGCTTCAGGCCCTCGGCGGTCCGAGCTGGTCCACGCCCGGCATCTTCGCGATCTG
>DATIUR010000422.1:0-1544 GCA_035466675.1 Anaeromyxobacteraceae bacterium
CGCCTGCGCCTCGCGGCGGGCGGGCGGGAACGGCCCGGGCCAGACGGCGCGCGGGTCGTTCGCGTGGGCGGATCGCTGGTACGCCTCCCAGCCCGGAAAGATGCCCGCGACGTCCTCCGTCCGGTGGCAGGCGAAGCACAGCTCGTTGTCGTTCTCCCGCCAGAGCCCCTTCGGCGTGCGCCCGGCCGCGGTCCCCTCGACGTGGCAGTGCGTGCACGACCCCCGCGGAAGCCCAGGCTCCCTCATCACGCCGCGCACCGCGTCCCCGTGCGCCGTCCCGAGGTACGTGCCGGCCCCCATCGCCGCCGGCGCGGCCACGAGCGCGAGCAGGGCCGCCGTGCGCCGCGCGCCGCCGGGCCCTCGCCCGTGCCTCCCGCGTCCGCGTCGGTTCAGTAGTTGTGGCACTGTTGGCACCCCGAGATGGCATCGGCCGGGCTCCCCGGATCCCGATACGGCCAGGCGAGCCCCTTGGCGTGTCTCCCTCCGTGGGCGAGGTGGCAGCTCGCGCACAGGACCTGGTTGCCGGGAGAGACGACCTTCGAGGAAGGGAAGTCGGTCGCCGCCGGGACCTGGAAGCGGAGGCGCGGCACGCCCTCCACGCCGTCTCCGGTGGCCACCCCGAAGCCGGAGCCCGTCCCCGCCTCCCAGTGGGTGGGGTCCGTCGGGTATCCCGCTCCGTTGATCGGCACGTCGACGAGGTGGTGGCTGGCGACCCGGACGTTCCCGCCGACGTGCGGCTGTAGCGCGTCGTGGCACTCGGCGCACCACCGTGACGACCTCGCCCGGTATCCCTCGTTCGACTCCTTGTACGCGGCGGTGGACGCCGCCGCCGAGGGCGGGTCGCCCGCGGGCGCCTCCCGGTGGACGTCGGCGCCCATGACGACGGGCGTGCCCGCGCCGCCGCGCGGCGCGGTCACGACGTTCCGGTAGTTCTGCGTCCCGTGGGGATCGTGGCACGAGGCGCACGTCAGGATCTGGCTCGGCCCGGAGCCGAACGGGACCGGCTTCTCGAGCCCCAGGTCGTGGCCGTTCGGGTTGTCGGCGCCGCCCGCGTTGGCGAAGGCGCCCGCGCCGGAGTGCTCGTCACCGCTCCCGCCGTACATGGAGACCGGATCGAGGACGTCCGGCGCGTTGGGGTTGCTCCCGTCGTGACAGAAGAGACAGAGCTTGTTCGCGACGGCCCGGACCAGGAGCTGCGGGAAGGGACCCCCGGGCTCGAGCTCCGCGGGCGGCGCGCCGCCCTCGCTGTGGTGGAGGATGTGACAGTCGGCGCACGGCTGCCGGTTCTTCTCCAGGTCGTGGTAGCTCGCGGCGCGCGCCGATCCGGCGAGCGCGAGCGCGATGAGCGCCGCGGAGAGCCTGCTCGCCGCGCTCATCGGCCGGCCTCCACGAGGTCCGCGACGCGGAACGTCTGGATCCGCTCCGCGCCCTTCTCGAGGACGATGAGCTCCCCGGGCGCCCCGAAGCAGAGGTCCACCGGGAAGAAGAAGCCCTCGCCGTCGGGCGTCTCCTGCGGCCGCCCGAAGTTGAAGAGGAACTCGCCC
>DATIUR010000423.1:0-2944 GCA_035466675.1 Anaeromyxobacteraceae bacterium
GGCCGAGCGGCGTCCACCGGGGGAAGGGAGGCGCATGCCGCGGACCGGCCACAACCAGGACCTGTGGGGGAAGCTCGCCGTGGCGCGGTTCGCGTCCGGGGCGAGCACGACGGCCCTCCGCGAGATGCAGGGCGACGCGGAGGCTCGCATCGCGCACTGGCGTGCGCTCATCCGGGCTGCGGAGGAGGAGGCCGCCCGTCCGACCGGCGACGGCCGCCCGCGCCGGTTCGCCGACGCGACCGTGGAGGCCGACCGGGCCCGGGAGGCCCTCGCCGACGCGCTCGAGATCAGGCGACGCATCGAGGAGCGCCTCTCCCGCAACGCCGGGAAGGCCTCGACGGAGCAGCGGTAGCCCGGGGCGAGCGGGAGGGGCTTTCCCTCCGCGGGGTGCTACGATCCCGGGGTGTGGTTCGACGCGCACGTCCACGCGCGCCGCCTCGGAGCGCGGGACCTCGGGGATCTCGCCTTCTTCGGCATCGCCGGGGTGCTCGTGCCGTCCGACGACGCGGTGGTGCCCGGCACCGCCGCCGCCATCCGCCGCGACTGGGAGGCCCTGGCCGGAGCGGTCCGCCGCCTGCGGCGAGGCGGCCTGGCGGCCTGGGCGGCGGTCGGCGTCCACCCGCGCCGCATCCCGCTGCGCGGGCTCGAGGCCCTCCTGGCGGAGCTGCCCGCCCTGCTGGGCCGGCCGGAGGTGGCGGCCCTGGGCGACGTCGGGCTCGACCGCGGGGGCGAGCTCGAGGAGCGGGTGCTCCTGCGGCAGCTCGGCCTGGCCCGCGAGCTCAGGCGGCCGGTGCTGGTCCGGACCCCCTGGCGCGGCCGCGAGCGCGCCACGCGCCGGGTGATCGCCCTGCTGCGCGAGGCCGAGGTGGATCCGGCGCGCGTGCTGGTCGCACCCGCCGACGCGCGGACGGTCCGGATGATCCGCGCGTGCGGCTTCGGGGCCGGGCTGTGGCTCTCCGAGGGGGACGGGGGGGGCCGGGGCGTGGCCCAGGTGGTGCAGACCGTCTCCGCGCTGGGGCCGGAGGGCATCGTGCTCGGCTCGGACGCGGGCCAGGGCGGGGGCGACCTTCTCGCGGTGGCGCGGGCCGCCGACCGGCTCTCTCGCGCGAAGCTCTCGGACGCGGTCGTCCGCCGCGTCTGCTGCGAGAACGCGGTGGCCTGGCTGGGAGTGGACCTGGGTCCCCGCCCCAGGCGGCGCTGACGAGGGCCCGCTTCCACGCGGCGCCCGTCCGCGGGCCCCGCGGGGGAGTCGTTCGCGATCGGTGGCTCAGAACGCGTCGAGCAGCAGCAGGTAGACCTCCGGTCCCGCCCTGCTCGCGGCCACGTCGAGGCGAAGGTTCGCGCCCTCGCCGGTCAGCCGGAACCTCGCGCCGATCCCGCCGGCGAGCTTGATGGTGTCGGCGCGAAGGGAGGCGAAGTCCTTCGCGACGTCGCCGATCGCCGCGAACGCGGCGCCGGAGATGCGCGCGGTGAGCGGCGTCCGCACCTCGGCCTGGGCCGCCCAGGCGATCTGGTCGCGGAAACGGCCCTCCCGGTATCCGCGGAGGAACCGCGTGCTCCCCAGCTTGGGGAGGAGCGAGAACGGTGTCTCGCCGTCGGCGGTCTCCAGCAGGGCCGCCAGGCCGAGGATGGTCTCCCTCCCCAGGGGCCGGAAGAGGCGGGCCTCGAGCCATCCCCTGCCGAAGCCGTCGTTGTCTGCCAGGGCGGCCGGGTGGTGGACGTAGGACGCCTGCACGAAGGAGCCCCGCGTGGAGCCGAGCGGCCGGTCGCGCGTGTCCCAGGTGACCGACACCCCCAGGCCGATCGCGCTGAAGCCGTCGGCTCCGTCGACGAGGCCCGCGTCGAGCAGGCCGCCCGGCTCGACGTCCCGGATCTCCTCGACCCTGGCGTTCAGGCGCGGGCCGGCGCGCAGCCGCCCGCGGAGAACCGGGAGCTCGGCCGTGGCGTTGAGCTCCAGGAACCGGCGGGTGTAGAGCTCGCGATCCTGCACCGACGTGGAGGGTCCGATCCCGTAGAACGCGTCCGGGAAGTGGACGGCGCGGAAGCGGCCGGAGACGAGCGAGCCTCCCGGCAGGTAGACGTCGGAGGAGAGATCCACCGAGCCCTGCTTCTCCATGGTGTAGCCCACGACCAGGAAGGCGCTCGAGGGGCGGTCGGCGCCGTGCGGGCGGAAGTGGACTCCGGCCGCGCCGGCGAGCCCCGCCTTCGTCTCCGGGAGCCAGAACAGCATGGGCAGCACGAACCAGCCTCGGGCCGGCTTCTTGGCGGCGGCCTCCGCCGCGGTCTCCTCGGCGCCCTCCCGCGGGGGGCCGTGCTCCTCCGGAGGCGCCGCGGCGCCGCAGGCGAGGGCGGCGACGACGAGGGCGAGGGCGCGAGCGACCATGGGCGGTCCGCAGGGTAGCACCGGGCCGGCCGGAGGCGAGCGGACGACCGGGACGCGGTCGCCCGCCGATCCTCAATGGACCCCCACGCCCTCGAAGAGAAGCTCGGAGATGGCGGTGTCGCGGTACCGCTCGCCCCGGTGGACCTCCAGGATCCGGAAGCGCAGCACCGTCGCCTTCCCGGCCGGGAATTTCACCAGGGGGAATGCCGCCGTCTGGATCCGGTCGGTGTCGAGCAGGCGGATCTCGGCCCAGGGCTTGCCGTCCACCTCGAGCGCCAGGCGCTTCACGCGCCCGTTCGCCTTCCAGGTGGCGGCGTTCCGGGCGTAGCCGTTCACCACGATGACCCCGTTCACGCCCATCCGGTCTCCCCACTCGGGCGGGAACTGGAAGACGTACTCGACCCACTCGCCCACCCCGTCGTCCGGCTTCCCCTCCACCCAGGCGGTGGTGGCGTCGAAGTCGTGGGCCTGCTTCGCCGCGTACGAGGCCTTCCCCTGCGGCGCCAGCTCCGACGAGGCGCGCACCTCGCGGACGGACCCGCCGCAGTACCAGCTGCAGCC
>DATIUR010000424.1:0-8156 GCA_035466675.1 Anaeromyxobacteraceae bacterium
CCCCCGGTGTCGCCGTTCTCCGCGAAGATCGCCGGCGCTCCCGACCGGGACGAGGCGTTACCGCTGGCGTCCCGGATCGCGGGCGGGCTTCTCGTCGCCACCGCGCTCCTCGAGCTGGCGTTCGTCGCCTCGGGCCAGGCGGGCGCGTTCGAGAAGAAGCTGAGCGGCGCCCACCTGCTGGACGTCGCACTCGGCGGCGCCCTGCTCGTGGGGAGGCGAGAGCGATGGATCCGGGCGGTCACCACCGGGCGGGTCGCTCTCGGCGCGCTGATCTTGACACCGGTCTTCTGGGTGACGCAGGGGTGGATCGTCGGGATCGTGCAGCTGGCCTTCAGCGGCGGCCTGCTGCTGTTGCTCGTGGGAAGCCCTGGGCCGTTGCAGATCGCCGCCGGGGTGGTCGGTTCCGGCGGCGTCGCCCTCGTCGGTCTCGTCGGCTGGATCGAGCCCCGCGTCGTGACCGACGCAGTCGCCGCCGCCTCGGGCTACGGGAGCCCCGTGCAGGAGGCGCAGGGCCGGAAGGTGAGCTGGCGGATCGAGTTGCCGGGCGATCACTGGCGAGCGGCGGACGAGGACGGCGACGCGCGCGACACCCCCGACATCGATCGCACCCTGGTCTGGCTCGAGAAGAAGGCGACCCTCCTGGTGATGGCCCAGGCCTTTCCGAAGGTCGAGCGGCTCTCCATCGACGCCGTCACCGGGAGCATCCTCGAGGCGACCGGCCAGCGCATGCAGAAGTTCGAGGAGATCTCCCGGGAGCCGCTCCTCAGCTACCTCCCGGCCGCGAACGTCGTGCGCGCCCGCGCGGAGACGGAGGGCAAGGCCGTCGAGATTCTCTACGGCATCTACGTGGACGGCAACGTGGTGATCGGGGCGCTGGGGTTCGCCCCGGCAGAGGACTTCTCCGACGTGGAGCGAGATCTCCGCCTGATCCTCGCGTCGCTGCGGCGCTGATCGGCTGCCGCTCGCGGCTCGCGCCGGCTCCCCTGGATGAGCGTGGCCGGCTCGGCCTCGAGCCGGCTCGGGCCGTTCACGCCGTGAAGTGCTTCAGGGCAGCCTCGGCCCCAGAAAGCCCACCGCCACGCCCCGCCTTCTCAGCGCGGTGGCTGCGCGCGAGGAAAGCACGAGCACGAGCACCCAGCCCAGCGGCATGATGAAGGTGCCGGCCGCCCAGGCGAGCGGGCTCCCCGCCCCCATGATCCTGGCGAGCCGGTGCGCTGCCGTGGCCTGGAAGATCATCACCCCCCAGATCACGAGGTTCGTGAGCAGGAAGAGGATGGCGGGGGGAGACACGTCGTGCGTGACCATGAAGGCCATCCCGCCCGCGACGGCCGCGAAGGCGATCCAGGTTACGACGTGTGCGAGCAGCAGCCTTCTCCGCGCGAAGGCGATCTCCTGCACCTCCGGGGCACCCCCGCCCGAGCCGATCGGGGCCGGAGGCGCCCCTGGGGCGACGCGCGCATCGGTCCCGCATCGTGGACATCTTCCGTCGGGCCGCTCCCCGTGCTTCAGGCCGCAAGAAGAGCAGACGAGCCACTGCGGCATGATCACCTCTCCGTTCAGCGCAGGACCAGCCGGCAATGCGCTCCAGACGGACCGCGCCGAGCCTGGTCCGGGAAGATGAAGACCAACTCACCGGTGTCCTGCGAGAGATCCCGGCGCTCCTCCTCCCCGAGGCGCCAGGTGCCCTGGTGGGCGCTGGCCTGGAGCCGCAGCCCCTCCAGGCTGGCCTCCAGGAAGGCCTCGAAGTCGGGCGTCTCGCCGCCGCCGTCCTTTCGACCGAACATCCTGCCGAAGAAGCTCATGCGGTCTCCCGTGCCGGTCGAGCGGATGGGAGCTCCAACCCGCAGTCCACGTCCGACGACGCGCTCCACGGTAGCTGGCGGGCAGCGGTCCCGTCGAGCCGGGCAGGCAGTCGGCGCGCCCCTCCGCCACGGCCGTGCGCAGCTCGGGGCCCACGAAGAGGGCATCGCGGCGGAAGCTCGTGGCCAGCTCCGGGCGGCCCCGCGACGGTTCCCCGGAGCCCGGGCCATCCGTGGCAGTATCGGGGCCCTCGCCCCTCACGCCCCGGATCCCCCATGCCGCGCCGCGACGACGTCAAGAAGGTCCTCATCATCGGCTCCGGCCCGATCGTCATCGGGCAGGCCTGCGAGTTCGACTACTCGGGCACGCAGGCGTGCAAGGCCCTGCGCAAGCTCGGCTACCGCATCGTGCTCGTGAACTCCAACCCGGCCACCATCATGACCGATCCGGGCATGGCCGACGCGACCTACGTGGAGCCGCTCGACGCGGAGACACTCACCCAGATCATCGAGAAGGAACGGCCGGACGCGCTGCTCCCGAACCTCGGCGGGCAGACGGGCCTGAACCTCTCCTCGGAGCTGGCGCGCAAGGGCGTGCTCGACGCCTACGGGGTGCGCGTTATCGGCGTGAACCTCGACGCCATCAAGCGGGGCGAGGACCGCGAGACCTTCAAGGAGACGATGACGCGGCTCGGGATCGAGACGCCGCGCAGCGAGATCGCCACCACCCTCGAGCAGGCGATGGCCGCCGGCGCGCGCATGGGCCTGCCCCTGGTGGTCCGGCCCGCCTACACGATGGGAGGGACCGGCGGCGGCTTCGCCTACAACGTCGAGGAGCTCGAGGCCATCGCCGCGCGCGGGCTGGCGGCGAGCCCGGTCTCGCAGGTCCTGGTGGAGGAGTCGGTGCTGGGCTGGGAGGAGCTCGAGCTCGAGGTCGTCCGGGACGCGAAGGGCCAGAAGATCACCGTGTGCTTCATCGAGAACGTGGACGCCATGGGCGTCCACACCGGCGACTCCTACTGCACGGCGCCCATGCTCACCATCTCCCCGGAGCTGCAGGCGCGCCTCCAGGAACAGGCCTACCGGATCGTCGACGCCATCGAGGTGATCGGCGGCACCAACGTGCAGTTCGCCCACGACCCGCGCACCGGGCGCGTGGTGGTCATCGAGATCAACCCGCGAACCTCGCGGTCGTCCGCCCTCGCCTCGAAGGCGACGGGGTTCCCCATCGCGCTCGTCTCGTCGATGCTCGCCGCCGGCCTCACCCTCGACGAGATCCCCTACTGGCGCGACGGCACCCTCGACCGGTACACGCCCTCCGGCGACTACGTGGTCGTGAAGTTCGCGCGCTGGGCGTTCGAGAAGTTCAAGGGCGTGCAGGACCGGCTCGGCACGCAGATGCGCGCGGTCGGCGAGGTGATGGCGATCGGGAAGAGCTACAAGGAGGCCTTCCAGAAGGCCATCCGCTCCCTCGAGAACGGCCGTCACGGCCTGGGCTTCGCCCGGGACTTCCACGAGAAGCCGCTGGCGGAGCTGCTCGAGCTCCTGCGCGAGCCGACCAGCGAGCGGCAGTACCTCCTCTACGAGGCCATCCGCAAGGGAGCCGACCTGGACCTCCTCCACGAGCGGACGCACATCAAGAAGTGGTTCCTGGTCCAGATGAAGGACCTCGTGGACCTGGAGGAGGAGCTTCTCCGCCACGCGGGGCGCCTCCCGCCGGACGAGCTGCTCGTCCGCGCCAAGAAGGACGGGTTCAGCGACCGCTACCTGGCCCGGATCCTGCGGGTGCCGGAGGCGGAGGTCCGCGCCCGGCGAAACGCGCTCGGAGTGGTGGAGGGGTGGGAGGCGGTGCCGGTCTCCGGCGTCGAGAACGCCGCTTACTACTTCTCCACCTACCGGGCGCCGGACGCGGTGACCGTGGCGGGGAGGCGGAAGAAGGTGATGGTGCTGGGTGGCGGGCCGAACCGCATCGGGCAGGGCATCGAGTTCGACTACTGCTGCGTCCACACCGCCTTCGCCCTGCGCGAGGCCGGCTACGAGTCGATCATGGTGAACTGCAACCCGGAGACGGTCTCGACCGACTACGACACCTCCGATCGGCTCTACTTCGAGCCGGTCACCGTCGAGGACGTGCTCTCCATCTACGAGAAGGAGAGGCCCGAGGGCGTGATGGTGCAGTTCGGCGGCCAGACGCCGCTCAACATCGCGCGCCAGCTGGAGGAGGCCGGGGTCCGGATCCTCGGCACCTCGCCCGAGACGATCGACCTGGCCGAGGACCGCCAGCGCTTCAGCGCGGTGGTTCGCCGGCTCGGGATCCCGCAGCCGGAGTCCGGGCTCGCGAGCACGCTCGAAGAGGCGCTGGCGCTGGCGTCGCGCATGGGCTACCCGCTCATCGTCCGCCCCTCCTACGTGCTGGGCGGGCGGGGCATGGAGGTGGTGCACGACGAGGAGATGCTGCGCGAGTACGTGCGCAAGGCCGTGGAGGTCTCGCCGGATCGGCCGCTCTACGTCGACCGCTTCCTGCGGGAGGCGCTGGAGACCGAGGCGGACGCGATCTGCGACGGCACCGACGCCTTCGTCCCGGCGGTGATGGAGCACATCGAGCTGGCCGGCGTGCACTCCGGGGACTCGGCCTGCGTGATCCCGCCGGTGAACATCGCGCCCGAGCACCTGGCCACCATCGAGGACTACACCCGCCGGCTGGCGATCGAGCTGGGCGTCGTCGGGCTCATCAACGTGCAGTACGCCATCGCGGACGGGAAGGTCCACATCCTCGAGGCGAATCCGCGCGCGAGCCGAACCGTCCCCATCGTCAGCAAGGTGTGCGACATCCCGATGGCCCGCATCGCAGCGCAGGTGATGCTCGGCGCCAAGCTTCGGGACCTCGGCTTGCGGCGCCGCGCGTTCTCGCACTTCGGCGTGAAGGAGGCGGTCTTCCCCTTCTACATGTTCCCGGAGGTGGACCCGGTCCTCGGACCCGAGATGCGCTCCACCGGGGAGGTACTCGGCCTGGCGACGAGCCCCGGCCTCGCCTTCTTCAAGGCGCAGCAGGCCACCCGCACCGTGCTCCCCCTCGAGGGCACGGTCCTCGTCACCGTGGCCGAGCCGGACCGGCCCGCCGTGCTGGAGGCCGCGCGCGAGTTCGCCCGGCTCGGCTTCCGCATCGTGGCCACCCGGGGGACCCGGGACTTCCTGGCCGCGAACGGCGTCGCGGCGGACCTGGTGCTGAAGCTCCACGAGGGCCGGCCCAACATCGCGGACGCCATCCTGAACGGCGAGGTCCAGCTGCTCGTGAACACCCCGGCCGGCCGGCGGAGCGCCCACGACGACTCCTACCTGCGCAAGGCGGCCATCCGCGCGCGCGTCCCCTACGTCACGACCGCGGCCGCCGCGCTCATGACGGCGAAGGGGATCGCCGCACGCCGGCGCGGCGCCGACGGCGTCCGCAGCCTGCAGGAGTACCACGCGGCGATCCGCTGATCGACGCGGGCTCGCGAAGGAACGCACGGAAGGCGAAGGAGCAGGCGACGTCGTCGAGCGCTTCTTCACCGCGGGCAGGCCTGGGAGACGTTCTGTAGCTCCCAGGCCTCCGCCCCGGTCCACGAGAACGACGGAGAGGGGCCTGTTCGACGCGAGGACGAGAGGCGGCCTCACCCGGACGAGCGCGACCGCGCGGGGTGGGGACCCCCGCCCGCGGCCGACCCGACGACTAGATGGCGTGCGGGATGCCGCCGTTCGCGGTCCGGGGCCCCGGGGGCTCCGGCGGGGACGCGGTGGCACCGGCTCCTCCGGCGGACGGGGGCCCGCCGACCGGCTCGGCCTCGCCCCGAGCACCGCTACCCGCCCCGCATGTCCCAGGCGAGCTTCAGGACGAGGGCGAGGGTGACCGTCACCGCCACGCGCCGGACCAGCGCGTCGCCGCGCCGGATCGCCAGGTGCGCGCCGATCCACCCGCCCGCCAGCTGGGCGGCGGCCATGGGGAGGGCGATCCGCCAGACCACCACGCCGCGCGAGGCGAACAGGACCAGGGCGGCCAGGTTGGAGGCGAAGTTCACCACCTTCGCGCTCGCCGAGGCGCGGGCCAGCCCGTCGCCGAGCAGGGCCACGAACGCCACGATCAGGAAGGTGCCGGTGCCCGGGCCGAAGAACCCGTCGTAGGCTCCGATGGCGAGCGCGATCGCCGCCGTGAGCGCCGGCGTTCCCCGGCGGGCGGGTGCGGGCTCGGCCGGGGCGCTGCGGGGGCGCCGCAGCCCGACGAAGAGCGCCGCGGCGACGAGCAGCACGAGGACCACCGGGCGCAGCGTCCCGGGGGGAACGACCAGCACGGCCGCCGCGCCGGCGAGCGCGCCGGCCACGCCGGCCGGGAAGGCGACGAGCGCCCTGCGGCGGTCCAGCATGCCCGCGCGCCCGAACCGGATCGCCGCCGCGAAGGAGCCGAAGACGGACTGGCCCTTGTTCGTGGCGATGGCCAGGTGCGGCGGGAGCCCGGCCGCGAGGAGGGCCGGCACGGTGAGCAGGCCGCCGCCCCCCGCGATGGCGTCCACCGTCCCGGCGGCGAGCGCGACGGCGGAGAGGATCGCGATCTCGGCCGGGCCGGGCATGGCGGCCGTTCATACCACGGCCGCGGTGCCTCACCGCGCGTTCCGCTCCACCGCCTGGAGCAGGTCGTCGATCCCGATGGGCTTGTAGAGCACCTCGGAGGCGTCGATGGGGGACGACTCGAGCGCGCGCGCCGCCGTCATCACCACCACCGGGATGCGGGCGAGCCGGTCGTCCCGGAGCTGCTCCCGGCGGAACTGCCAGCCGTCCATCACCGGCATCATGAGATCCAGCAGGATGAGCGTCGGCTCGCCGCCGGCCCGCAGGTAGTCGAGCGCGGTCCGGCCGTTCTCGAAGCAGCGCGGCTCCCACCCCTCGTCGGCCAGCAGCTCGCCGAGCGTCTCGCGCAGATCCACGTCGTCGTCCACCACGACGATGGGGCGCCGGCTCTGGAGTGTCTCCGCGCTCTCCATCCCGGGCAGCGTACAGCGATGGCCGCCGCGCGCCAGAGCCCCGCGGGGGTCTCACGGCGAAAGGTCGACGGGGACCTCCAGGCCCTCCACGACCTGCCGCTCCTCGAGGGTCACCAGGCGCGAGCGCGCTCCGTCGCCGACGGTGACGGGCCCGGCCAGGCTGGCGCCGTTCGGGCCGGAGGCGTAGGGGATCCGGAGGGTGGCCGCGCCGTTCCAGTCCGCCGCGGCGCCGGTCGCCCACAGGAACCGGCGGCCGGCGGCGGTCGCCACCGGCAGGCTGGCCGCGACCGCCGTGCCCGGGCGCGCCCCGCGCACCGAGAGGCGGGCGCCCTCGACCACGCCGAAGAGCTTGTAGGCCTGGGCGGTGAGGCCGAGCACCGAGACCTGCGACGGGCTCTCCGCCAGGAGCCGGTAGGCGCCGAGGGCGCGCGGCTCCCCCGAGCGCGAGCCGCCGTCGAAGAAGAAGAGCCGGCTCACCACCAGGTCGAACATCTCCGGCCGCATGGCGTAGCGCGAGCCGGTGGCGAGGCCGCGCTCCTCGATGGCCCACTCCGGCGCACCCGGGGCGAAGCGGGACATGGTGGCGATCTCGCGCACGGGATTGTGCAGGAGGAGGAAGCCCACCCGGCGGGCCCGGAGCAGGGCCGCCGCCGCCTCGGGATCGGCCGCGGTGAAGAAGGCGGCCTGGTCCTCGAGCGAGCGCGGGTCGATGTCGGTCCCGAACGGCGTCGAGACCACCGGCTTGCGGGCGATGGCCTGGATCTCGTGGCCCTCGGCCCAGGAGGAGAGGACCCCCTCGCGGCCGGCCGGGGCCGGGACCGCGGCCAGCCAGCGCAGGAGCGGGTGCTTCTCCGCCGCGCCGGCCGGGGCCTCGGCCACCGCGCCGGTGAGGGCCACCGGGAAGCCCGGCGCCGCCAGGGCGAGGAGGACGCCCAGGCGGGCGGCGGGCGAGAGCCAGCCCGGGACGCGCGGGCGTTCCGCGATCCACCTGGCCAGCGCCCGGGCCGCCCAGGCCGCGCACACGGCGAAGCCCATCACCGCGTATCCCTCGAAGCGGCGCCGCAGGAGCGCCAGGGCGAGGAGGCCCAGCGCCCAGACGGCGAGCAGGCTCAGGGTGGGCCGCAGGCCGGGGGTGCGCCGCCAGGCCGAGGCGAGGAGGGCGCCGGCGGCGGGGAGGGCGAAGGGCGTCAGCCCGAAGGCGAGGAGCGCCAGGAGGAGCTCGGTGGTCCAGGGTTGCCGCCCGCTCCCCACGAGCGGCCAGAACTCGCCGATGGTCGAGTACCAGGCGCTCGACGCGGCCAGCGCGGTGAGGCCGTGGCCGAGCCCCACCCGCGCCGCGCCGGGC
>DATIUR010000425.1:0-5428 GCA_035466675.1 Anaeromyxobacteraceae bacterium
CTCGGCCTCGCCCCGAGCACCGTCCGGCAGCGGGTGGCCCTGGAGCGCCGGATGCAGGATCTGCCGGCGCTGCGCGAGGCGCTCCGGTCCGGGCGGCTCAGCTACGAGCAGGCCCGGCTGGTGGCCCGGGTGGCCACGCCCTCCGACGTCGCCGCCCGCATCGAGGAGGCCGCCGCCAGGACCTGCATCGCCTACCGCCGGGCGCTGGAGGGAGAGGAGCACCGCCAGATGTGGCGTGCGGGGGAGCTCTGGGCCCTGGTCCCCGACGAGGTGAGCGGGCTCATGGAGGACGCCATCCGCGCCGCCCGCGAGGCGAAGCGCGGCCTCACCCCCGGCGAGGCCCTGGTGGAGGTGGCCCTGCACTTCATCCTGACCTGGAAATGGGAGATCGAGCGCCTGGTCCGGGCGGCGGACCCGGTCATCCTCCGCGACGGCGCGCTCTGCCAGGTCCCCGGGTGCTCGCGCCCGGCCGACCACGTCCACCACGTGGTCTTCCGCTCCGCCGGCGGCCCGCTCGATCCCTCGAACGAGACCTCGCTCTGCGCGGTCCATCACCTGCGCGGCGTGCACCTGGGGAACGTCCGGATCGCCGGGACGGCGCCCGGGGGCCTCGCCTTCACCCTGGGCGAGAGGGAGGTGGCCCGGGCGAGGGCGTGAGAGCGGGCGGGCGCGAGGGCGGGCCGCGCGAGGGCGGGCTGCGCGAGAGCGGGCGGGCCGGAGCGGGCGCCGACGCGGGTGTCCGCCGATCAGTGCGCGTGGTTCACGAGCCGGAGCGCCCACATGGCCCCGATCCCCGCCAGCATGGCGACGGGCACGAGCCGCGATCCCCCGCGGCGGTGCAGGTCCGGCACGATGTCGGAGAGGGCGAGGTGCAGGAACGTCCCGGCGCTCCCGGCCAGCGCGTAGGCGGTGAAGGCGCGCGCGTCGGCCACCCGGGAGACGGCCAGGTAGAGGCCCGCGCCCACCGGCACCATCAGGGCGAAGACCGCGTTCATGGCCAGGGTCCGGCCCCGGGACCAGCCCTCGTCCCGGAGGATGGCGGAGAGGGAGAAGCTGGAGGGCACCTTGTGCGCCAGGATGGCGAGGAACACGAGGAAGCCGACGCGGGTGCCGGCGCTGGCCGCTCCCAGGGCGAAGCCGTCCACCACGGTGTGCAGGGACATCCCCAGGAAGGCGGCCATGCCCAGGGTGTGGACGTCGCAGCCGGTCCCGTCGCCGTGCCGGTGGTCCGAGCCGTGGCCGTGGACCTCGGTGGCGCGCGCCGCCAGCAGCGCGTTCGGGCCGGGCTCCGCGCACAGGTGCACGAGCACGAACCGCTCGAGGAGGTAGAGGGCGAGGAAGCCCACCAGCACGAAGGGCACCACCCGGGCCCCGGCCTCCTCCAGCGCCTCGGGGAGCATGTGGAGGAAGGACGCCCCCAGCATGACGCCCGCCGAGAAGGAGAGCCCGAGGTCCGACCGGGCGCTCCTCCCGAGGAGCGGGAGCGACCCGCCGGCCAGGGCGCCGGCCAGGATGGCGCCGGTGTAGAGGGCGAGGTCCATCAGGCCGCCTCTCCCTGCGCCGCCGGGTGGAACGCCGGATCGATCTCGAAGCCCGGTGCGCCGGCGGGGAAGTGCTCCTCGAGCGCGGCCGCCACGTCGGCGGCGGTGTGGAGCCGTCCGGCCTCCCGGCGGAAGGCCACGCCGCCGCGGCGCCCCCGCGTGTACCAGAGCAGGTGGGTCCGCAGCTCCCGGACCGCGGCCTCCTCGACGCCGCCGGGGAGCTCGGCGCGGCGCGCCTGGCCGAGGCGGTGCCCGATCTGCATCGAGACGTGGCGGAGGATCACCTCGACCCATTCGTCGCGCGAGGGCGGCGGGGGCGGCGGAAGCCCGCGCTCTGCGGCCCGCAGCTCCCGGAAGATCCAGGGGTTCCCGCAGGCGCCGCGGGCGACCAGCACCGCGTCGCAGCCGGTCTCGGCGCGCAGGCGCAGGGCGTCGGCCGCGGTCCACACGTCGCCCGAGCCGAGCACCGGGATCGACACCGCCTCCTTCACCGCCCGCACCAGGTCCCAGCGCGCCTGGCCGGAGTAGCCCTGCGCCCGGGTGCGCCCGTGCAGGGCCACCGCGGCCGCCCCGGCCGCCTCGGCGGCCCGGGCCACCTCCAGGCAGTTCACCTCCCCCTCGTCCCAGCCGGCCCGGATCTTCACCGTGACAGGGACCGGCACCGCCGCGCGGATGGCCCGGACGGCGGCCTCCACCCGGCGCGGATCGCGGCCCAGCGCGGCCCCGGCGCCGGTGCCGCACACCTTGCGCACCGGGCAGGCCATGTTCACGTCCACGATGCCGGCCCCGGCCCGGACCGCCACCGCCGCCCCGCGGGCCAGCACCTCCGGCTCGGCCGCGAAGATCTGGACGGCGAACGGCTCCTCGTCCGGATCGCGGTCCAGGTAGCTCGCGGTCTGGAGCGTGCCGTGGACGAGGCCGTGCGCCGAGACCATCTCGGTGTAGGCGAAGCTCGCCCCCATCTCCCGGCAGAGCGCGCGGAACGGGCGGTCGGAGACCCCCGCCAGCGGGGCGAGGAAGAAGCGGCCCGGGAAGGAGTGGGGTCCGATGCGCATGGACGGGTGCGGTGTAGCACGCCGGCCGCCGGCCGGGAATGCCGGGGCCCGGCGGCGGATTTGGCTCCCGGGACTTTGCCCGGTACCATGGAATTCTTCCGGCTCCCTCCTGGAGCCGCCACCGATTCGACCTGCGCGATGAGGCCGATCTCGATCCTCCCCGTCCTGCTGTTCGCCGCCTCCCCCGCCCTCGCCTCCGGCTTCCCCGCCGCGGAAGCGGCCGCCGCCGCGGCGCAGGCGCTCCCGCCCGCCGCGCTGCCCGACGGCAAGCTCGTCCCCATGGGCGTGGCGCCGCGCGCGCCCGCCCCGGCCCTGGCCACCGGTCTGACCCTGGCCGCGGAGTTCGCCGACCCGGCCTCCATCGACGCGCCGGACGAGCCGGAGATCGCCCGGGAGATCGAGCGGGACTCCGCGGAGATCGAGGAGGTGCGGAAGGCCGAGGAGGCCGCGCACGTGACGGAGGCGCCCGAGAGGGCGCCGAGCGGGGGCGGCGACCGGATCGCGCTCCTGCCCGAGCTCGACCACGGCCTCGCCAGGCTCCAGGCCGAGTACGACATCCCCATCGAGGTGAACGAGGCGGTGGTGGCCTACGTCCGCTTCTTCCAGTCGTCCGCCGCCCGGGGGCACTTCCTGAAGTGGCTGGGCCGGTCGCACCGGTACCTCGACCGCTACCGCGCCATCCTGCGCGAGCACGGCCTGCCGGAGGACACCGTCTACCTCGCCATGATCGAGAGCGGCTTCGGCAACTTCGCCTACAGCCGGGCGCGGGCGTCGGGCCCCTGGCAGTTCATCGCCTCGACCGGCAGGCTCTTCGGCCTGTCGCAGGACTTCTGGGTGGACGAGCGGCGCGACCCGGAGAAGAGCGCCCGGGCCGCGGCGCGGTTCCTCTCCCAGCTCCGCGCCGAGACCGGGGACTGGCGGCTCGCCTGGGCCGGCTACAACGCCGGCCTGGGCCGGATCCGCCGGGCGCAGGCGCGGGGTCACGAGGACTTCTGGGACATGGCCAGCGGGCGGGCGCTCCGCAAGGAGACCCGGGGGTACGTCCCGAAGCTCATGGCCGCGGCCATCCTGGCGAAGCACACCGAGGAGTTCGGCTTCCGCGCCGCGGAGATCGAGAAGGCCGCCTGGATCGACTACGAGGAGGTGGAGATCCCGGACGCCACCCTGCTCGCCGTGCTGGCGCGGGCGGCCGGCATCGGCGAACGCGAGCTCATCGATCTGAACCCCGAGCTCCGCCGGGCCTGCACGCCGCCGCGTCCCTACCGGCTCAAGATCCCGAAGGCGAGCGTGGAGAAGTTCGCGGCCAGCTGGCCCACGCTCAAGGACCGGGTGCGGCTCACCTTCGCCGGCCACGTGGTCAGGCGGGGCGACACGCTCTCGGGCATCGCCGCCCGCTACGGCGTCCCGACGCAGGGCATCCTGGAGATGAACCGCATCCGGTCGGCGCGGCGGCTGCGCCCCGGACAGGAGCTGCTCATCCCGCGGCCCGTCGGCGGCGGCACGCTGGCCCGCGCGGAGACCCCGCGGCGGCCGGCCGAGCCGCGCCAGGAGCCGGTGGCCGAGGCGCCGCAGGGGAAGACGCGCGCCACCCACCTCGTGCAGCCCGGCGACACGCTCTGGTCCATCTCCCAGCGGTTCGGGGTGACGCTCGGCGAGCTGTGCCGCTGGAACGGCATCGTCAACCCCCGCCGGCACACGCTGCAGGTGGGCCGCACGCTGGTGGTCTTCACCGGCGAGAGCGGCTGATCGACCGCCGACGCTTCACGCCCCGCGAGGGCACCCCCCGGTCCGGCGCCGCTTCCCTATAGTCACGCCCGCAGGTCTCCACCCAAGGAGGGCCACATGGGCGTGCTGCGGGACTTCAGGGACTTCGCCGTGAAGGGCAACGTGCTCGACCTCGCGGTCGGCGTCATCATCGGAGCGGCCTTCGGCAAGATCGTCGGATCGCTCGTGAACGACATCCTCATGCCCATCCTCGGCCTGCTCGTCGGCGGTGTGAACTTCTCCGGGCTGTCGATCACGGTCCAGGAGGCGGTGGTCAAGTACGGGGCCTTCGTCCAGGCGGTGTTCGACTTCGCCATCGTCGCCTTCGTCCTCTTCCTGATCATCCGCTACGCGAACAAGCTGAAGAAGCCGGCCGCGGCCGCGGCGCCGCCGCCGCCGGAGGACATCGTGCTCCTGCGGGAGATCCGCGACGCGCTGAAGCGCTGATCGGCCGGTCGCGATTCCGGAAGCCCTCGCCCGCGGCTGGCGAGGCCGCAGGGGCCGGGTGCTCCTCGAGCGACGGTGCACGATGCCAGCCCGCGGCGGTGCCGCCCGGTCGAAGCGGCTGGACCGGCGCCGCTGCCGGTCCGATCCCCGGCCATAGAAGCCCTCCCGCGCTCGAACGCTCCGCGCCTCGGGCAACGCCCCCCGCGGGTCCCTGTCCCGCAGGCGGCTGCGGTCGCCGGCGCGGCGAGACCCGGGCCCGCGTCTACGAGATCGCGCGCGCCGGATCGACGCGCGCGGCGGCGGCGGCCGGGGCGACCGCCCCGAGGACGGCCGAGACGGCCGGGAGGAGGACGGCCAGGGTGAGCAGCCAGGGCGGGAAGGCGAAGAGCGTCTCCGGCCGGAAGGGCAGGTCCGGGAGCAGCCGGGCCGCAGCCAGGTCCGCGGCGCGCGCCGCGGCGAGCCCGAGGAGGACCCCCGCGGCGCCGCCCGAGAGCCCCACCAGCGCGCCCTGGGCCAGCACCACCCGGCGGACGTCGCCCGGCGTGGCGCCGAGCGCCTCCAGGATGGCCACCTCGCGGACGCGCCCGCGCACGCTGGCCGAGAGGGACTGCGCCACGGCCA
>DATIUR010000426.1:0-9408 GCA_035466675.1 Anaeromyxobacteraceae bacterium
TGACGTTGCCGCCCGTCTCGGCCAGCGCGCGGCCGATGAGCTCCCGCTCCAGCTCGGCCTGGGCCTGCCGCACGATCTCCTTCATCGAGGCGCCGCTCGGGGCCGCGATGGCGCCGAGCGGCCCGACCGCCGCGATGGGCACCATCGGCGCGCCGCCCCTCTCCCGCACCGAGTCCGGCAGAGAGGAGGCGAGGATGACGGGGCCGTCGGCGAAGAGGACCGAGCGCTCCATCAGGTTCTCGAGCTCGCGGATGTTGCCGGGCCAGGAGTAGGCCATCAGCTCCTGGAGCGCCTCCTCCTCCATGTCCTCGACCTTCTTCCCCAGCCGGCGGTTGTACTTCTCGATGAAATGCGTCACCAGCAGCGGGACGTCCTCCCGCCGCTCGCGCAGGGGCGGCAGCGCGATGGGGACCACCGCCAGGCGGTAGTAGAGGTCCTCGCGGAACCGCCCGTCGGCGATGAGGGCCTTCAGGTCGCGGTTCGTCGCGGCGATGAGCCGGACGTCGACCCGCAGGGTCTTGATGCCGCCCACCCGCTCGAACTCCGACTCCTGCAAGGCGCGGAGGAGCTTCACCTGGATCTCGACCGGCACCTCCCCGATCTCGTCGAGGAAGAGGGTGCCGCCGTCGGCCAGCTCGAAGCGGCCGGGCTTGGAGCCGACCGCGCCGGTGAAGGCGCCGCGCTCGTAGCCGAACAGCTCGCTCTCCACCAGGTCCTTGGGGATGGCGGCGCAGTTCACCTTGATGAGCGGCTTGTCCCGGCGCGAGGAGCCGCGGTGGAGCGCCCGGGCGATGAGCTCCTTCCCGGTGCCGCTCTCTCCGGTGATGAGCACGGTGGAGGGCGAGTCGGCCACCCGCGCGATCATGTCGTAGGTGGCGCGTATGGCGGCGGACTGGCCCACCAGCGGCGGCCGGTCGCCCTCGGCCCCCGGGGCGTGGACGTTGAACCGCTCCAGGTCGTGCGCCCGTGCCGCCTTGGCGATGACCTTCTTCAGCTCCTCCTGCTCGAAGGGCTTGGTGATGTAGTCGAAGGCGCCCGCCTTGAGGGCGGCCACGGCGCTGTCCACCGAGCCGTGGGCGGTGATGAGGATGACCGGGACGTCCGGAAAGTCGGCGGAGACGCGGCGCAGGAGCTCCATGCCGTCCAGGCGGGGCATGACCAGGTCGGTCACCACCACGTGCACCGGCGTCTTGTGGAGCACCGCCAGGGCCTGCTCGCCGTCGGCGGCGGTGGTGACCTCGTACCCCTCGCGCTTCAGCATGGCCGCGAGGACGCGCCTGATGTTGACCTCGTCGTCGACGATGAGGACGTGCGCCATCCGGGGGTTCGTCTAGCACACGGCCAGGCGGGTGGCGAGCGCCCCGGGGGTCACGCCTGGCGGCGGCGCCGCCTCCGCTCCCGCAGGCGCGCCTCGGCCCGGGCGCGCCGCTGCTCGCGGGCCCGCAGGCGCTCCGCCTCGTCCCACGCCTCCGGCCGGCCCTCGCGCAGGCCCGGCAGGCTGACCAGGAACTCGGCTCCGCCGTCCGGCGGCGTGCGGACGCCGATGGTCCCGCCGTGCGCCTTGACGATGCGCTGGCAGATGGCCAGCCCGAGCCCGGTGCCCTTCTCCTTGGTGGTGTAGAAGGGGACGAAGATGCTCTCGCGCGCCTCCTCCGGGATCCCCGGACCACTGTCGTGGAACCGGATCTCCACCGCGTCCGCCTTGCGCGCGCCCTCGCGCCAGAAGGCCAGGTCGTCGCGCAGGACCCGGGTCGAGACCTCGAGCCGGCCGCCCCGCGGCATGGCCTGGAAGGCGTTCAGGGCCAGGTTCAGGAAGACCTGCTTCAGCTGCTCGGGGTCGCAGGTCACGCGGGGGATGGCCGGCGCCAGGTCCAGCACCACGGCGACGCTGGCCGGGACGTCCTGCTGGAGCAGCTTGAACGTCCGCTCCAGGATCTCGTTCACGTCGCCCGCCTCCATCGAGGGCTTGAGGGGCCGCGAGTAGTCGAGGAACTGGGTCACGACGCCGTTCAGGCGGTTGACCTCGTCGATCACGATCTCCAGGAACTCGCGGTCGTCCTGGGGGAGCTTCCCGGGGTCGAGGTACTGGACCGCGCCCTTGATGGCGGCGAGCGGGTTGCGGATCTCGTGGGCCAGGCCCGCCGACATCTCGCCCAGCGCGGCCAGCCGGTCGCGCTCCTTCATGGCCTGGTAGAGCTTGGAGTTCTCGATGACGAGGGCGCACCGGTCGGCCACCTCGATCAGGGCGGCGATCTCGTCGGAGGCGAACGACTCGGCCACGCGCTCGTCCCAGCAGGCCAGGAACCCCACCAGCCGGTCGCCGGCCACCAGGGGCATGGCCGCGCCGGCCTTCATCACCACCAGCGCGGCGCGGGCGTCGGCCAGGCGCTTGTGCTCCTCGGCGAACTCCGCCCCGCGGCCGCCGCGCCGCACCGGCTCGGCCGGGCTGGCCGGCAGCAGGCGCCGCAGCTCCGCCAGCCGCCGGTCGATGTTCTCGAGCAGGATCACCTTGCCCCCGCTCCCGGCGGCGGCGATCAGGGAGCGAGCCGTGGCGGGCTCGAGGAAGGGCGCCGGGGGCGGGCCGCGGGACTCCAGGAGCCGGTAGCCGGGCCGGTCGTCGGCGACGAGCCACAGCGAGCAGTGCGTGACCCGGCGCGTCTCGACCAGGCCGTCGAGCACCACCCGCGCCAGCCCGGCCGGGTCGATCACCTTGGCGGTCGCGTCGCGGAGCCGCTCCAGGCGGCGGACCAGCTCGTACCGCTCCGTGAAGAAGGTGGACACCACCCACTCCTCCATCCGCTGCCGCATCGGCTCGAACAGGGAGAGGATCACGAAGGAGGCCACCAGGGTGTTGAAGTAGAAGAGCTCGGGCCTGTCGCCGGCCCAGGAGACGAGGCCCCCGTAGATCGCCGCCAGCACCGCCCCGAGGGCGGTGACCACCACGATCTTCCCGATGAACTCGTGCAGGTCGAGCAGCCGGTGGCGCTGCAGGGTCTGCGACAGGAAGAAGGTGTAGAGCGTGAGGGCGATGGCGCCCAGGCCCTCGGCCGGGTAGCGCAGGCCGATCCGGGGCAGCATGTCGAGCGCGGAGAGGGCCACCGCCACGCAGGCGCCCACGAAGAGGTAGAGGAGCCGGGCCCGCTCGGCGCTCGTCTCGGCCGAGCGCATCTTGCCCCACAGCACCGAGAGCACCACCGCCAGCCCGGCCAGCACGTACAGCCCGACCAGGAGCTTGGCGGCGGCCAGGTGGACGAGGGGCGTCACCGCCACGGCCAGGCCGCCCAGCGACCCGAACAGCATCGCGTTGCGGCCGCGCCGGGCCGGCCGCCGCGCCACGCCCAGGAACTCGAGGAAGAAGGCGAGCCCGGCCGCGGGGACGAGCGCCCCCGCGGCGGTGGCGATGCGGTCGGCCCAGGCTCCCAGCGGGGCGGCCTGCGGCCAGCGCAGGAGGAAGACCCCGAACGAGTAGAGGAAGAGATCGAACGCGAAGAGTGAGAAGAGGGTGAAGACGCGCGACCGCTTGTCCCGGAGCAGCGCGCCGATGGCGAGCGCCAGGGTCACGATCGCGGCGAGCAGGGCCGCCTGGGTCCGGATGTCCACCTGCCGGGATCCTAGACGAAAGCAGGCTTGAGGCCACAGGCTTCGGGCTGCTGCGGCGGCTGGCCCGTAGCCCGGAGCCCATGGCCTTCCCGCCTCCCGGGCCGCACGGGGTGTGGGAGATCCGCGCGAAACCGGCGCCGGCCGGCTCCTGGACCGGGTGGCATCCCCGGCCTAGGCTCGGACGAGAACCCGCTCCTCCCCGCGCCTTGCTCGCCGCCCTCGCCGCCCTCGCCCTGGCCGCTCTTCCCGAGGCCGCCCCCCGCCTCGGCGAGGCCGACCTCGCCCCGTTCTTCGCGGAGGGTCCGGCCGCGGGGGCGAAGGCGGCCTTCGACGCCGGCCGGTTCGCGGAGGCCGCGCGCCTGCTCGCGAAGGTCCCGGGCCCCCAGGCCCGCTTCCTCCGTGCGCTCGCCCTCGCCGAGGCGGGCCGCCCGGCGGAGGCCCTCGACGCCGCCGGCGGGCTCGAGTCGGACCTGCCGGACCTGGCCGACCGCGTCCACTTCCTGCGGGGGCAGGAGCTCGAGGCGCAGGGCCGGCGGCAGGAGGCCGCGGCGGCGCTCGCCGGCGTCCGGGACGGCTCGCTCCTGGCCGGCGCGGCCCGGCTCGCCCGGGCGCGCCTGCTCGAGGGCGCCGGCCAGCCGGAAGCCGCCCTGGAGGCGCTCGTCCCGCTCCTTCACGCGTCGCCTCCGGACGACCTCTCCGCTCCCGACGCGACCGCCGCCGCGCTCCTGCACGCCGGCCGCCTGCGGGCGGCCTCCCGCCCTCCCGACGCGGCGGGCGCGCGCGCCGCCCTGGTGGAGTGCTGGGCGGGCCACCCCCTCTCCGCCGAGGCGACCGAGTGCCGGGCGGCGCTGGGCCGCCTCCCGGGGCCTTCCGGCGCGCCGCCGGCGCCCGCCGACGCGCTCCGCCGCGCCGAGGGCCTGCTGGAAGCGAACCGGAGCGCCGCGGCGCTGGCCCTGCTCGGGCCGCTGCTCGAGGGCCTGCCCGCGGCGGCGGCCGACCAGCCCCTCGCCTGCCGGGTGCGGACCGCGGTGGGCCGGGCGTACCGCCGGGAGCGCCGCCACGCCGAGGTGATCGCCGCGCTCCGGCCGGTGGTGGAGGCCTGCACGGATCCGGCCCTGCGGGCGCGCGCCCTCTACGTGCTGGCGGGCAGCGCGGCGGTGGCCGGGCAGCGGGACGAGGCGGTGGGCCACTACCGGCGGCTCGCCCGGGAGTTCCCCGCACACGCGCTCGCCGACGACGCGCTCCTCCTCGCGGCGGAGACCCTGGCGCGCGACGGCCGGACCGACGAGGCGGCCGACGCCCTCGCCGCCGTGGTCCGCGACCACCCCTCGGGGGACGCGCGGGACGAGGCCCGCTTCCGGATGGCCTGGATGGCCCGCCGCGCCGGGGAGACGGACGCGGCCGTGGCCCAGCTGCTCGCCATCGAGGAGTCGGAGCGCGGCCTGGACGCCTACGAGCACGCCCGCGCCGCCTACTGGCGGGCCCGGCTGACGGCCGAGCGGGGCGAGGAGGGGCGCGCGGCGGCCCGCGCCATCTGGGCCGACCTGGTCGCCCGGAACCCCACCGACTACTACGCCCTGCTCGCCCGCGCCCGGCTGCGCGAGGGGGCCGGCCAGGACGCGGACGGCCTTCCCCCGCCGCTGGCCGCGCCTCCGTCGCCTCCGGGCTCGTTCGCGGCCGGCTCGCTGCCCGGGGACCCGCACTTCCGGGCCGGGGTCGCGCTCCTGCGCATGGGGCTCGCGAGGCAGGCGGCCGACGAGCTGCGCGCCGTCTCGACCGCCGGCCTGGCGGGGGGCGATCCGGAGCCGGTCGCCCTCCTGGCGGACCTGCTCGACCGGGCCGGCGACCACCGCTCTGCCCATCGGCTCCTGCGCACGGCGGGACGGGAGCTCCTGCGGCGTCCGCCGGAGGGGCCGACCCTCCGCCTGTGGCGGGTCGCCTACCCGGACGCCTACGGGACCGAGATCCGGCGCCGGGCGGAGGAGGCCGGGGTGCCGAGCCACCTCCTGCACGCGCTCGTCCGCGAGGAGAGCGCGCTCGACCCGCTGGCCGTCTCGCCGGCGGGGGCGGTGGGCCTCACCCAGCTCATGCCCTCCACCGCCCGGGCGGTGGCGCGCCGGCTGCGCATGGCGCGGCCGGGCCGGGTCGATCTCCGGGACGCCTCGGTCAACCTCCGGATCGGCGCGCGGTACCTCTCCGAGCTGCTGGAGCGGTACGACGGGTCGGCCGCGCTCGCCCTGGCCGCCTACAACGCGGGGATGGGCGCGGTGGGGCGCTGGCTCGAGGAGGGGCGCGATCGGTCCCTGGACGAGTTCGTCGAGGAGATCCCCTACGACGAGACCCGCGGGTACGTGAAGCGGGTCCTCCGCTCCTACGCCGCCTACCACCTGCTCTACGGCCAGCCGGTCGAGGAGGCGCTCCTGCTCGGGCCCACCCGTCCCGGGAGCTAGCGCCCTCGCGGCGGCACGGGCTCCGCGGTATATTCGACGCGCAGATGCTAGACTCCGGAGTCCTCGTCCTCAACCGCGTCTATCGCCCCGTCCACATCACCTCGGTGCGGCGCGCCTTCACCCTCCTGTACCAGGGGGCGGCGCGAGCCATCGACGAGCAGTTCCAGCTCTTCGACTTCGACAGCTGGGCGGCGCTGGCGGCGGCCGAGCACCACGACGCCATCGGGACGGTCGACCGGCGCATCCGCATCCCCCGCGTGATCGTGCTCCTGGCCTACGAGCACATGCCGAAGAGCCGGGTGCGCTTCTCGCGGTTCAACATCTACGCGCGCGACGACAACACCTGCCAGTACTGCGGCCGGCGCTTCCGCCGGTCGGAGCTGAACCTCGACCACGTCATGCCGCGGTCGCGTGGCGGGACGACCAGCTGGGAGAACGTGGTCTGCTCCTGCGTTCCCTGCAACCTCCGCAAGGGCGGGCGCTCGCCCGAGGAGGCAGGCCTGCGCCTGCTCCGTGCCCCCTTCCGCCCGCGCTGGACCCCGATCTTCCGCAGCGCGACCCGGCGCGCCTTCTATCGCGAGTGGACGCCATTCCTGTCCCTCGCGGAAGCTGCCTACTGGAACGCCGAGCTTTTGGATTGAGCCCCCTTTCGGCGTAGGATCTCCACGATGAGCGACGCTCCGCTCAAGCTGGTGCACGTCGTCCCGGAGCGGCGTCCCCGGCCGCCTCCCACCCCCGTGCCGCGACCCTGGTCGCGGCCGCGGCGCATCATCTCGATCGGCGGCGGAAAGGGCGGCATCGGGAAGAGCCTCATCTCGGCCAACCTGGCCATCGAGCTGGCCCGCCGGGGCAAGCGGGTGGTCCTGGTGGACGCCGACCTGGGCGGCGCCAACCTGCACACCACCCTCGGCCTCGAGGTCCCCAAGCGCACCCTCTCCGACTTCATCGAGCGCAAGGTGGACCGGATCGAGGCGGTCATCACGCCGACCGGGATCGAGAACCTGGGGCTCGTCTCCGGCGCGCTCGACCACCTGGATGCCGCCAATCCCCGGCACGCCCAGAAGATGCGGCTCGTCCGGCACGTGCAGTCGCTCGACGTGGACTTCGCCATCCTCGACCTGGGGGCGGGGACCCACGCGAACGTGCTCGACTTCTTCCTCGTCTCCGACCACGGCGTCCTGGTGCTGGTGCCCGAGCCGACCGCGGTGGAGAACGCCTACCGGTTCGTGAAGGCCGCCTTCTGGAAGCGCCTGCGCAACGTCGCCCAGGTGTACGGCTACGACCCGCTGCTCCGCACGGTCCTCGGCGCGGGGACCTTCCGGAGCCCGGTCGAGCTGGTGGCCACGCTCTCCGAGCGAGACCCGGAGGCCGGCGCCAACCTGGCCCGGCAGCTGGCCTCCTTCCGGCCCCGCCTGGTGGTGAACCAGGTCCGCACCGCCCAGGACGCCGAGATCGGCCAGGCGGTGGTGGCCGCCTGGCGGAAGTACTTCGGCCTCGACATGGACTACCTCGGCTCGATCGCCTACGAGGACGAGATGTGGCGTGCGGTCCGGGCGCGGCGCCCGCTGCTGGTGGCGCGGCCGGACGTGCCCGCCGCCCGGGCCTTCGCGACCATCGCGGACGCGCTGCTCGCGCTCGACGCGATGGGGCGGTCCGGAGGGGCCCGGTGAAGCGCCTGGCCGAGCAGACGCTCTACGAGATCCTGGAGGTCCCCCCCGGCGCCGCCTTCGCCGAGATCGAGCGCGCCTACGAGCGGGCGGTGGCGCTGTACGGGCCCGGCTCGGTCGCCACCTACACCCTCATGTCCTCCGAGGAGGCGAACCTGCTCTCCGCCCGCATCGAGGAGGCCCGCCGCACGCTGCTCGACCAGGCCGCGCGCGCCCGCTACGACGAGACGCTCGGCCTCGGTCCCGCCACCCCGGCCGGGCGCGCGGAGGGATCGGCTCCCGCGGAGGCGGTCCCCGCCCCGGCGCCGGCGGTCCCGGCCGCCGGGATCCAGCCCGCGGAGGCCCCCCCGGCCCCCGCCGTCCCCGCGCCCGATCGCCCCGCGCCCCCGCGGGAGCCGGCCGCCGCCCCGTCCGCCCCGGCGGCGGACGCGGCCCCGCCCGCTCCCGAGGTGGCCCCGGCCGTCGTGCCGCTCCCGCTCACCGCCGTGGCCGCGCCAGCGGCCCAGGCCTCCGGGCCGACCCCCATCCCGCTCCGGGTGGAGGCGGGCCCGGCCGCCGAGCGGGACGTGGTGGTGGCGGAGAACACGGACTGGACCGGCGACGTGCTCCGGAGGGTGCGCGAGGCGCGGGGGCTCTCCATCCAGCAGGTCGCCGACCGCACCCGGGTGGTCCGGCACCACATCGAGAACATCGAGGCGGACCGATTCGGCCTCCTGCCCGCGCCGGTCTACCTGCGCGGCATCCTGCAGACCATCGCCCGGGAGCTGCGGCTCGATGGGCAGAAGGTCGCGCGCTCCTACCTGGAGCGCGTCCTGGCCGCGAACCTGCCGCCGGCCCCGCCCCCGCCGCGCTCGCGGTGAACGGCGGCTTCGTTGACCCCCGCCGGGTCGTCATCTACGATTCGCGCGTATGCCGCTCATCGAGGCCCCCGAGCAAGCGATGCGTCTCGCCCGGGCGATCTGCTCCGACGTCTCGCTCTACAACGAGGAGAAGATCGTGAAGGGCATCGAGCAGGACAACTTCTTCGAGGCCCTCAAGGAGGAGCTCGAGGAGGGCAGGGAGCTGTACCGCTCGCGCGTGTCGCCCGACCTCTACGCCAGGACCAACTTCTACGAGCGTGCCATCGTGGACGTGATCCTCAGGGCGAAGGGGCACGTGAAGTCGAAGATCTGGTAGCGGCGCCCGCCGGCGCCCGGCGCGGAGCGAGCCGCCCGGGGAGGGACGCCTGACCGATCGCCGCGCCTTCACCGTTCCGCCGCAGCTCGCGGGAACGAGGCTCGACGTGGCCCTGGCACGGCTGGCTCCCGACGTCTCGCGGGCGCGCGTGCAGCGCCTCATCGCCGAGGGGCTCGTGCGTCTCGGGGACCGGGCCGCTCGCGCCTCGGCGCGTCTGCGCGGCGGCGAGCGGATCGACCTCGAGGTGCCGCCTCCGGAGCCCTCGCGCCTCGAGGCGCAGGACCTGCCGCTCTCCGTGCTGCACGAGGACGGGCGCATCCTCGTGCTCGACAAGGCGGCCGGGATGGTGGTCCACCCGGCCCGCGGCGCGCCGCGCTCGACGGTGGTGAACGCCCTGCTGCATCGGCTTCGCGCCGGGGGCAGGGACGAAGCCGTGGCCCCCGATTCCCCGCTCGCCGGTCCACTCCCGCGCCTGGGGCTCGTGCATCGCCTCGACAAGGACACCTCCGGCTGCC
>DATIUR010000427.1:0-17741 GCA_035466675.1 Anaeromyxobacteraceae bacterium
ATCCGCAGGCGACGAGCTTCCAGGACGACGGCCTGCTTCCCGCCACCCGGCACTGCTACGTCGTGGTGGCCGAGGACGCGGCCGGCAACGCCTCGCCCGCCTCGGAGCCCGCCTGCGCGGTCACCCCGGATCTCGTGCCCCCCACGGCGCCGCCCAGGCTGGTCGCCTACCCGCGATCGGCCACGCAGCTCGCCCTGGACTGGGACGCCGCGAAGGACGACGTGCGCGTGGAGGGGTACGAGGTTCTCCGGGACGGCCGGGTGGTGGCGACGGGCCCCGCCACCCGGGCGCTCGTCCCGGACCTCGCCCCGGAGACCGAGGCCTGCGTGACGGTCCGAGCCTTCGACCCGGCCGGGAACCGCGGGCCCGCCACCAGGGCCTGCGGGCGGACCGCAGGCGCCGGGGTCCCCGGCGCACCCTGGAACGTCCGCGCCGCCGGCACCGGGCCGCGGGAGCTCTCGCTCACCTGGGAGCCCTCGCCCGATCCGGGAGTCGTCTACGTCGTCTTCTGGGACGGAAGCCGGCACGGCGAGCGCCCGGTGGGAACGACGCCCCGGGAGGCCTTCAAGGTCTTCGGGAACCCGGCGACCGAGCGCCACTGCTACCGGGTCGTGGCGCGCACCGAGGACGAGCGCGAGTCGCCCTCCACGCGGCCCGTGTGCGCCTCGGCGCAGGACGCGGTCGCGGCCGGCGAGGGCGCGGCCGGCGCCGGCGGAGGCCTGTAGAGGTCAGCGGGCCCCGGGTCAGCGGATGGGGCTCCACCCCTGGAGGACGTCGGGCGGACAGCCGGCCTCCTCCAGAAGATCCCTTCGTGCCGCCTCACGGGGGGCTTCCCTCTCCGAGCCGGGCCTGCCGCTGCCAGCGCTCGCAGCGCGCCCGGAAGGCCGCGCGCTCGTCCTCGAGCCTCGCCGCGGCGAACGGGCTGAAGTCGCCCCGGCCTCGCGCCCGGACGTCCTCGAGGTGGGCCCGCGCCAGGGCGCCGGCGTCCATCTCGGGGGGATACTCGCCCAGCTGACAGGCCGCGCGCTCCCAGCGGTCGGGGTCCGGCAGGGCTGCGGCCCGCCGGTGCGGCGCCGGCCCGGAGCACCCCGACAGCGCGACCGCCGCGAGCCAGCCGCTCACGACCCACGACCGTCCTGCCATCTCCTCCCGCTCCCCCGCCGCGCCGAGGCGCGGCGACCACGAGCAGGCTAGCGCACCCGCGGCCGGGAGATCCACCGTTCGTGAGGGCGCGCCTCCTTGGAGGGACGGAGCGGGGCGCCCGGCGACGGGTTTCACCGCCCGATCGAGAAGGCCTGGACGCGGTCGTTGAACCGGTCGGCCACGAACGCCACCCCGTCGTCCCGCAGGCAGAGCTGGGCGGGGTAGTTCACGAGGCCGTCGTTCCAGCCGATGCTGAGCTGGCGCCCCTGGTAGCTCCCGTCGATCCCGAGCACGACGACGCCGCTGCCGTACTGGTCCACGAGGAAGATCCTCCCCCGGTCCACCGCCAGGTAGACCGGGAAGCTCATCCGGTCCTTCATGCCCTTCGTGAGCGCGCGGAAGGCGGCGGCGCCCTTCTCGGCGACCCAGACGACGGCGCCGACCGCGTCCACCGCGTAGAGGGAGCCGGTCGCGTCGGCGGCCACGTCGGTCACGACGCTCCCGGGCGGGAGCGGGACCTCCCGGGTCACCTTCCCGGACGCGTCGGCGACCGCCACGCGCCTCCCGGCCACGTCGAGCAGGACCACCTCGCCGCCGGGTCCCAGCTTGAAGGCCCCCAGCACCACGTTCCCGGAGAGCCCCTGGGGCTCGAGGGCCCCGCCGAACGAGCCGTTCGCGGCCACGCGCGCGATCTTCCTCGTCTTGAGGTCGAGGACGAGGACGTCGCCCCTCGCGTCGATCTGCACCCGGAAGGGCGAGGGGAGCTGCTCGAGCCTCACCTCGGTCCCGCCGCCGAGCCGGCCGTCCTTGTAGGTGTAGAGCACCAGGCGGCGGTTCCCGGTGTCGGCGACCACCACGTGCCCGGAGGCGCTGCACGCGACGCCCTCGGGCGCGCTCAGGGCGCGCTCCTTGGCGTCGATGTAGATGGAGGCCTCGTGCACGAAGGCGACGCCGGCGGCGTGCGCGGGCCCCGCCAGCGCGACGGCGAGCGCGGCGAGGCTGCGGGATGGGATGGCTCTCGACACGGTCGTCACCTCTTGAACTTCTCGTGGCACTTCGTGCAGAGGTCGGTCGTCGTCGCGAACGGCATGAGGTGCTTGTACTCGGTGCCGTGGGCGCGGTGGCAGGAGAGGCACTGCAGCCGGAGGTTCCGGTTGCGCGGGTCCGGCACCTTGTCGCCCATCGGATGGGACGAGTGCGTGAGCCAGTCGTGACAGGCGCCGCAGCTCACGGTCTGATCGGCCTCCCGCAGCGCCAGGGGCCGGTCGGAGGAGTGCGGGTCGTGGCAGACGGTGCACTGCCCGTCGCGCACGGGATCGTGCTTGGTGGGGGACAGCTCCTGGCGCCGGATGGTGTCGCCGTGGCAGCTCCCGCAGACGCCCACCATGCCGCCCCGGAGCAGGCCCTTCTCCCTCGTCGCGTGCGGGCCGTGGCAGGCAAGGCATGAGCCGTCCGCCACCGGCCGGTGGACCCGCGCCTTCTCCATCATGGCACCGAGCTTCTGGCCGTGGCAGCCGCGGCAGAGCTGCGGGGCGGCCGACTTGGTGGCGAGCGCCGTCTTCGACGACGGAGGCTCGTGGCACTGGACGCACCCGCCCTTCGCGACCGGCGGGTGGACGGTGTCGAACAGCATCCCGCGCACGTTCGATCCGTGCGGATCGTGACAGCTCGTGCAGTCCGCCTTCGCCACCGGGTAGTCCATGTGCGCCTTCGCGAAGATCTGCCTGTCCGTCTTGTGGCAGCCCACGCAGAGGCCGGGGACGTCGTTCTCGAGGAGGCGCGCGCTCTTCGCCGAGCCGTGCGGGTCGTGGCAGGTGGTGCACCCCTGCACGACCGGCTGGTGCTTGAACTTGGCCTTGGCCGCCGCGGCGGCGACCTTGCCATGGCAACCCGCGCACAGATCGTTCGCGGGCTTCAGGAGGACGAACTTGTTCGCCGAGGCGTGCGGATCGTGGCAGGCGGTGCACTTCCCCTCGACCACCGGGCGGTGCGCGCTCCGGGCTGCCTCCGGGACGATCTTCGCGTGGCAGGAGAGGCAGACCGCGCCGCCCTCGGCGGCCAGGAACTTCCCGTGGCTGGAGGCGTGCGGGTTGTGGCAGCCGGTGCAGTCCTTCGACCGGACCGGGGTGTGCACCACCGGCTGCTTCAGGACGGCGGCGAAGTTCGGGTGGCAGTCGAGGCACAAGCTGCCCTCGGCGCCCGGCTTCAGCTTGAAGGCGGCCGGCGCGGCGGCGGCTGCCGGGGAGGCGGCGCCGAGAGAGGCGATCAGCAGGAAGGCGGCTCTCGTGACCATGGCTTCGCTCCCCTACTTCTTCGCCGCGACGTGACAGGTGGCGCACTCCCGTGCCGCGAACGGGGGGTGCACCGACGGCTTGAAGAACTTGGGGTCCCGGGATGCGTGCGGGTCGTGGCAGCTCACGCACCGCATGGCCTTGGGATCGATGGCGAGGTGCGCGTTCGCGAAGGCCTTCTCCTTCACGTCGTGGCATTCCGTGCAGAGCGTCCCCGCCGGCCGGAGGGCCAGCGCCGGCTCCGCCGAGGCGTGCGGCGCGTGGCAGGTGAGGCACTCCTCGGCCGGCGAGTGGACCTTCTCCTTCCCGAACCTCGCCTTGAGCTGCTTGTGGCAGGAGAAGCAGAGATCGGGCGGCTGGGCGAGCAGCAGCTTCTTCAGGGTCGACCGGTGCGGGCTGTGGCACTTCGAGCAGTCGCCGGCGGTGAAGGAGGCGTGGACGCTCTTGGCCCGGGCGGCGTCCTTGGCGGCGCCCTCGTGGCAGCGGAAGCAGACGGTCTTCTGGTCCGCCACCAGCATCCCCGGCGTGTTCGACCCGTGCGCGTCGTGACAGCCGAGGCAGTCGCCCTGGGCGAAGGGCGGGTGGTTCGCCCCGGCGCCGGACGACTTCATGAGGGCCCCGTGGCACTGGGCGCACAGCTTCGCCCCGCTGGCCTTGAGCAGCTTCGGCTCGCCGGAGGCGTGTCCCTCGTGGCAGGCGGTGCAGGCGCCGTCCAGCACCGGCTTGTGCGTGTGGGTCTTGATGAACCGGCTCTCGGCGTCGCGGTGGCAGGCGAAGCAGACCTGGTCGGCCCGGGCCCGCAGCATCCCCGGCACGCTGGATCCGTGCGGGTCGTGGCAGCTCGAACATCCGCCCGACGCGAAGGGGGCGTGCACGACCTTCTTCCGCTTCGCGGCGTCGGTGGCCTTGGCGTGGCAGGAGGCGCAGTTGGCGGCCACCTCCGTCTGGAGCAGGGCCTTCTTCGCGGCGGCGTGCGGCTTGTGGCAGCTCGTGCAGCCGGCTCCGGTGGTGACGGCCGGGTGCGGGACGCCGACCCGCCCACCCGCTGCGGCGTGACACCGGATGCAGAGCGCGTTGCCCGCGGCGAGCGTGAGCTTCGGGCCGCTTCCCGCGTGCGGGTCGTGGCAGGAGAGGCACTCGCCCTTCTTGAAGGGCGCGTGCTCGACCGGCCCTCCGGCGGCGAGCCCCTTCCGGTCGTGGCACTCCAGGCACGGCCCGCCGCCCTTCGCCTTCACCGCGAACGGATCCTTGGAGCCCTTCGCGGCATGGCAGGAGTCGCAGCTCCCCCCCTGCAGGGCCGGATGGACGGATGCCCGCAGGAGCTTCGGCGCGTCGGAGGCGTGCGGGTCGTGGCAGGTGCTGCACGCCCGGGTGGCCACCGGGTAGTCGCCGTGGGCCTTCCGGAAGCCGCCGTCCCCCGCGGAATGGCACTTCGTGCAGACCTTCGCCTCCTCCGCCAGGAGGAGCTGCTTCACGTCGGAGGCGTGCGCCAGGTGGCAGGCGCGGCAGCCGTCCCTGGACAGCACCGCGTGGACGACCTTCCGCTCGAAGGGCTTCTTGTCGTGGCACGACCAGCAGGATTCGGCGCCCTCGCTCCGGAGCATGGCCTTCGCGTCCGAGCCGTGCGCGTCGTGGCACTTCACGCAGGAGCCCGACTGGAGACCCTTGTGGACGTGGGGCTTGTCGAGACCGAGCTTCTTCTCGTCGTGGCAGGAGAGGCACAGCCCGTTCCCGATCTTCTTCAGCACCAGGGCGGGCACGATGCCGTGCCGCAGGTGGCACTCGTCGCACTTCCCCTGCCGCACCTGGGGGTGGAGCACCCGCTTCGAGGCGTACCGGTCGGCGAACTTCTTGTGGCAGTCGAGGCAGTCCTTCTGCTTGAAGGACGCCGCGGCGGCCGCCGCCGGGACGAGGAGCGCCGCGCCCGCGAGCGCGAGCGTCCCCGAGAGGATGACCCACGTTCCCGTCTTCCCGATCACGGACGCTCCCTCGTGCCGCGTGCCGCGGCTCAGGCCCCGATCTTCGTGATGAACACCTGGATGTCGCTCGCCTTGCGGAGCTTGGCCGCCCATTCCTTCACCGCCGCGTTCAGCTTCTCGTAGAAGAGCGACCCGGCGATGTTCTCCCGGACCTCCTCCAGCGGCTGCTCGCGCGCGGGCGCCACGTCGATGACGTGGACGACGTAGAACTGCGAGGAGGGGTCCGCGTGGAGGCGGTGGTCGCCCGCCCGGGCTCCGGCCAGGGCCTCTGCCAGCTCCTTCGGGAGGGAGGACGCCGCCAGGACTCCCTCCAGGCGGACCCTTCGCTCCGACGCCTCCACCTGCCCCTCCGCGTTCGCGTTGAGCCACTTGAAGTCGGTTCCGGAGCGGAGCTTGTCCAGCGCCGCCTGGGCCCTCTTCACGTCCCCGAAGGCGAGGCTCTCCAGCTTGTAGAAGGCGGGGTAGGTGAAGTCCTTCCGGTTCTTCTCGTAGTACGCCCGGATGGCGTCCTCCTCGACCTTGATCTGGGGCGCGATCACCTGCTCGACGAGCCTGGTGAAGAGCAGCGAGCGCTCGCCCTCGGCCGTCCGCCGCTCGAACTCGGGCGTCTTCTCGATGCCGAGCCGGGCGATCTCGAGCGGGACGATCCGCTTCGAGAGCAGCCCGTCGAAGATCTCCGTCTTCTGGCGGTTCACCTTCTTGCGCTGGAGGGCGCCCTCGGCGCCGTGGTAGAAGCCGCCCAGGACGGCCTCGGTCAGGTCGGCCACGGTGATGGGCTTGCCGCCCTGGATGTGGGCCAGCACGCGCCGGTCCTTGCGGAGCGCCGCCGGCCCCGACCTCTTCGCCTCGAAGTCGAGGGCCTTGAGCAGCTTCCGATCGATCCGGGCGTACCGCTTGACGAGCCCCTGGTAGTACTTCTCCAGGGCCTCGCCCTTGCGGCGCGTGGCCGAGAGCCGCTCGACCTCGGCGCGCGCCTTCGGGTCCTCGGGGTGGAGGATCTCCTCGACCTTCAGGATCGCCCATCCTCTCTCCACCCGGACCGGCGGGCTCACGTCGCCGGCCTCGAGCTTCTCCAGGGCCGCGAGCACGGCCGGAAGGAGCTTGGAGGCCGGGAGGTTCTCCGCCTGCTGCCCGCCCGTGGCCTTGCCGGCGGCCAGCAGTGCCGCCGCCACGTCCTCGAACTTCTTGCCGGCGTCCATCTCCGCCCTGGCCCGGATGGCTTCCGACTCGTCGGCGAACAGGAGGGACCTCGCCTTCCACTCGCGCACCCGCGCCTCGTAGAGCCGCTTCACCTCGACCGCATCCGGAGCGATCTCCTTCGTCACGCGGTCCTTGAGGAGATCCATCCCGACGGACCGCCGGAAGGACTCCAGGGCCGCCTTGGTCTCCGGCAGATCGTCGAACCCCATGTTGCGCGCCTCCATGACGAGCAGGCGCGCGTCCACCAGGCGATCCACGATGGGGAGCACGTCCGTCTTGCCGGCCCCCTCCCCCTCCTTGCGCGTGCCGTGCGCGTCGCTGAGCGCCTCGTTCAGATCGCGGACCGTGATGAGCTCGCGCTCCACCCGGGCCACCGGCACGCCGGCGAAGTCCTCCGAGAAGAGGGGGGCCCTCAGGATGGCGTAGGCGAAGGGCTGGGCCTGCGCCTGGGCGGCATCGCCGCCCGCCTTGGCCGGTTCGGCCCCCGGCGAAGGCGCGGCGACGGCGGGGGAGATGGCCAGCAGGAACGCCAGGGTCTGACGCCAGGTCATGGGTTTCCTTTCGGGCTGGACCCGGGGGCGCAGGCTATCGGTCCTGCGGTAGAAATCCAAGGAGGTACGGTGACATGGCCGACTGCAACGCCCGTGCCCTCGCCCCACGGCGGGAACCCGCGATTCCGGCCGTCGATTCCTCCCCGGGGTGCGGCCACCCGCGCAAGTGCTGCGCCGTATGGGGCCCCGGGGAGCGAAGGGTGCGCCCCCGCGACCCGCCTACCGCCACCGCTCGGGCGCCGCCGCGCGCCGATCGCGGCGTGCTGCCGCATCCCTTGCCGCGGCGGCAGCCGCCGCGGGCCCGAGCCGCCGCCGGAGGTGCGCGACGAGCTGCTCGGCCACCGGAGAGACCATGCGGCAGGTGAGCTTGCCCGCCGTGGCCACCCGGCCGAGCCCGAAGAAGAGCACGCCGTCGTCGCCCTTGTTGAACGAGCGCGACTGCCAGACCAGCCCCCCGCCCTGGCCCTCGAGCATGCTCGCGGTGAAACGGATGGTGGGGCCACGGGCCCCCTGGCCCTCGGCGTAGTCCAGGACCACGCCGGAGAGGACGAGGTCGACCTCCATGGCGCCCAGGAGGAGCCGGGTCGTTTCGAGCGAGACGCCGCCCGGCATGGTGACCCGCGCGCGGAGCATGTACTCCCGCACCAACCCGGGCTCGAGGATCCGGAACTGGCCGGTGGCGACGAGCTGGCGAACGAACTCGAGCGAGACGGCCTCCCCGGCGCCGCGCCGCCCCGACCGGTTCAGGAACGGCAGCACCGCCAGGGTGCGCCCGGCCCCGTCGTCGAGCATGGGCGAGCGGAACCGGACCTTGGGGTCGTACAGGTACCCCCCGCCGCACCCCGGGCCGTCCGGCTCGTCGCCGTCCATGGTGCGCTCGAGCGAGGCGACCAGCCGGCGGATGGCGCGCTCCCGCGCCTCCTTCATGCTGTCCACCAGGCCCAGGCCGAGCAACCCCGGCGCCTCGTCTCCCGAGAACGAGGCGTGGTCCATCCAGAGGATGATCGGCTCCTCGCCGGCCGAGACGAGACGCATGGTCATCCCGATGCTCGGCGGCGAGACGGGCCGGTGCGAGACCAGCGACGTCACCAGGATCGCGTCGGCGCCGAGGTCGTCCCGCGCGGCGAGCGCGGTCTCCCGGTTCACGCCTCCCGTGAACCGCAGGCGGTGGCGGGAGAGGAACTCCTCGAGGATGTCGCCCGACACGACGTCGAACTTCCGGCGAAGCGCCAGCTCGACCGCCAGCTGGAGGTCCCGCGTGGAGACGGCGCCGCCGGTCACGTTCTCGATCGGGAGCAGCACGATCCGCGGCCGCTGCACCGCCGGCGCGCCGCGCGCCCGGTGCGCGCAGCCGGGCAGGACGGCCAGCAGCGCGGCGGCGAGGCCGACCGCCGCCCCGACCCTAGTCGAGCATCTTCCCGAGGATGTCATCGACGGCGGCCTCGGTCACGTCGTTCAGCGGCCGTCCGCCGCCGCCGAGGAGCCGGTCCCCGAACGTGACGCCACCGCGGGTGGTCGAGCCGGCCCACACCACCCTGCCCGTGCCGGTCTCGAAGAGCTGCACGCTCATCGAGACGACGTTGCTCGTGGCCGCGCCGGAGCGGACCTCGCCGTACTCCTTCACCACCGCGGCGATGATGCCGTCCGCCTTGAGCGCGGTGCCGAGCTTGACGATGTCCTCGGCGCTGGGGGCCTGGGGCATGGCGATGCCGACCGCGCCGATGGCACGCGTCACCTCGCCGGCCGGGATCACGTAGACGGCGCCGGTGGCGAGGAGCTCGGTCGCGAAGACGTCCCGGACGCGATCTGCGGCCAGGTTGTCGCGGCTCAGATTCGCGAAGGGCATCACCGCGACCGTGCGGATGGCGCCGAAGTCCATCTTCGGGTCCTGGTACCGCATTCCCCGACCCCCCCCGCAGGCCGCCAGAGCGGCCAGGAGGGCGACGAGCGCTGCCCTGGAGCGACGATCCCTCATCATGGCATCCCCATCCCGGGTGAGCATACGCCATCACCTCAGCGTGATCAGCAGGTTCGCGAACACGCTCTGCGTGTCGATCGTCTGCGCCGGCGCCTCCGAGTAGGCGAACGTCGCGCCGCCGTCGAGGTACCACCCCTGGCGGATGTTCCACCGGACGCTGGGCCCGTGCGTCCGGGTCCGGGCGTCGGCCCGGGTGTCGAGCGTCTCCTGGTACCCGTACCGGAGCACCAGGGCGCCGCCCGGGAACGGCGAGAAGCTGCCGCTGAAGCTGGCCAGGGTGGCCGGGCTCGGCACCGCGAAGAACCGCGACAGGCTGGCCGCCAGGGCCAGCGCCGGGAAGGGGCTCAGCGAGACGGTCCCCTCCACCACGCCGCTGTCGTCGGTCCGGTCCGGCTTGCCTCCGCCGCGCTGCTCGGACTCGGTGTACGCGGCGCTGGCGGAGGCGGACACCACGCGGTTCGGCACGACCGAGGCGCTGGCCGAGAGGGCGGTGGCGCGTGTGGTGATTCCGCGCTCGTCGTCGGCCAGCGACACGGTCGCGCTCCCGCCCAGCGAGATGCCCTGGTACAGGTCCGCCCTCGCGTACGCTCCCGCCGAGTGGGAGACGGCGTTGCCCGTCGGCCGCTGGGCGAGCTGGCCGGTGTAGGTGAGGGAGCCGCCCAGCGTGGGCAGAGGGTCGGCCGAGAGCGAGGCGCTCCACCGGTTCAGGGCCTCGTGGCCGCGCCCCGCGTCCGAGTCGGATCGCTCCACCCGGGCCGCCGTCAGGAACACCCGGCTCAGGCGCTTCGAGAAGGAGAGCCCGTTCACCACCGAGTAGGTGATGCGGTCGGTCTCGCTGTCGTCGGTGAGGAAGGCCGTGACGTCGTAGGTCAGGGCGGGGCTCTTGAGGAGGGCCACCTTGGCCGTCCCGTTCAGGCTCTGCGAGAAGGCGAAGCTCGTGGGCGGGACCTCCGACGCCGGCGTTCGCAGGAGGAACTGGATCTCGGTCACGAAGATCTCGGCCATCTGGGGGTCGGTGGTGACGGCCGTCCGGAGCGGGCGGGTCACGACCTTCAGGTGCCGGGCCCTCACCTCGGCGGCGAGCGGGATCTCGAACCGGTTCAGGAAGGGGTCGAAGGTGATGTTGGCGCGGTCCACCGCGACCGCCGTCCAGTCGAGGTTGTCGTCGCTCTGGTAGGCGTTCCACTGCGAGAGCCCCGTGACGAACTCCTGCAGGATGGCGGGGTCCGAGATCTGGCGGTCCAGGTAGACGTGGATCCGGTTCACGGGCGTGATCACGTTCGGGAAGACGCCCCCCAGGTCCCGGTTGGCGGTGTCCCCGGCGGCGCTGGCCGAGTACCCGAGGTTCAGGCCCGCGCTCGCGACCGTGTTCCCGTCCACCAGGAGGGCGTTCGCGTTGAGCGTGACCCGAGTCGGCGTGTCGAGGGGCAGCTCCACCTTGGAGAGCCCGCCGGACGGGATCTGCTGGCGCTCGAGGAAGCCCCCCGGGCCGCGCGCCTGGAACCACCCGCTCCGCGTGCCGGCGTTGTAGTTGAGGTAGGCGGCCACCCGGCCGCCCCGGAAGGTGTCGCCCCAGGCCGCGAAGAAGGCGTTCGACAGGCTGGCCGACTCCACCTCGGTCTTGCGGTCGATCGCCTCCGCGTACTTGAGCGAGTACTGCAGGTTCAGCTCCTTCGTGGGCTGGTACCGCAGCGCCAGCGAGGCGTCGAAGGACGTCTGATCCGTCACGTCGCGCGCCCGGTCGTGGGTGTCGGCCCGCCCGACCCGGAGGTCGACCGACGGCAGCTCGGAGGGGCGCCAGCTGGCGGCCCCGGCGTAGGTGTCGCGCACGAGGTGCGGCGATCGGTTCGTCACGCCCGCCGTGGTGGACTCGACCACCTCCTCCCGCCGCGTGTAGTCGAGCGCGCCGTTCAGGAAGCCCCCCCCCGCCTTGAGGCCGGCCGCGCCGCTCCAGCGCCTGTAGTCCACCTCGCTCGAGACGTCCCCGGCCCGCTGCGTCCCCATCGACCAGTCGAGGAATCCCGACGCGCTGAAGGTGAGGAGCGGCAGGAGAGACCGGTCCAGGGAGAGCCGGTACTTCTGGAGCCAGATCTCGCTCTCGGCCTCGGTCTCGTGGCCGGTCTCGTCCGTCTGGACGCTGCGGGTGGAAGACCATCCGGGCTGGAGCTGGAGGCTCCACCCGTCGCCGGCCGCCAGGACCGGGGCCGCCGCCAGGGCGGCGGCCAGGAGCGAGCGGCGGCGGAGCCCCCCGGCCACGCCTCAACGCTCCCCGATCACGACCGCCCTGCCCGGATCGTCGCCGACGTCGACGGAGGAGAGGACGCGCCGGCTGGTGAGGTCCACCAGGGCCACCGACCGGAGCGCGGGCATCACCACCACCAGGGCGTTCTCCATCTCGTCGATGGCGAGGTACGCCACCGGCCCGGGCACGTCGAACCCGTCCACCGGGAGGAGCGAGACGGGGTCGTAGACGTCGATCCGCCCCGCGTCGTCCCGCCCCACCAGGATCCGGCCGGTGCGCGGGTCCACCTTCACCGCCCCGGCGCCGAGGCCCACGAAGAACCGCCCGGCCGGGGCGAGGTCGGGCAGGGAGTAGGCGTTCATCCAGGCCGACCCGCGGTGCACCACGTAGAGCCGGGTCTCCGCCCGGTTCAGCGCCGCCCCGATCGGCTCGGGATCGGTGGCGATGGTGCCCACCGCCGCCCGGTTTCCCACGTCCACCACCGTGACGTCGTTCGAGCGCCGGTTCAGGACGTAGGCCCGCCGCCCCGCGCGGTCGAGCAGGAGCGACCAGGGCGCATCGCCGGCCGGCACGCGGTCGAGCACCAGGCCCGGCTCGGTCTCCAGCACCGCGGCGCTGTTCGAGCCCCGGTTGGCCGCGACCAGCAGCCGCCCGTCGGGCGTCAGGGCCAGGTCGCGCGGCTCGTCGCCCGGGCGGAGCGGGATGCGGCGCAGCTCCTCGCCGGTGGCGAGGTCCACGACCTGGATCTGGTCCTCGCCGGCCAGCGCCACGTAGCCGCGGGCGGCCCGGCCGTCGACCGCCACGGCGCGCGGCTCCCGTCCGGTGGCGAAGACGGAGACCACTTGCTTCGCCCGGCGGTCGAAGACCGCCACGGAGGCGCTCCCCGCGCTGGGGCAGTACCCGGCCAGCTGCGCCACCATGGCGGCCGGCGGGCGCGCCGAGGTGGAGAAGGCCGCGCCGAAGCTGAAGTCCTGGTCGAGGGCCTGGCCGGGGCGGAGGGCGAGCTGCACCACCCGCGCGCGGCCCCTCCCCAGCTCCAGGTCGAGATCCACGCGGACCGGCTCCTCCGGCACGAGCAGGTCCACCGGGCCGGCCTCGCCCGAGAGGGTGGCGCGTCGGATCCGCACGACGAGCGCCGGGTAGGATCCGGGAGGAGCGCGCCCGGAGGCCAGGAGCCGCTGCCGCGCGACCCCGCCGGCCGGGAGGTCCCGGAGCGCCAGCTCGAGCGGGAGGAGCGTCCCGTCGCCGCGCGCGAGCGCCACCTCCTCGAACGAGAGGGCCAGCCGGGCCGCGTCCTCCGGCAGCGGCTGCAGGTAGACCCAAACCTCCCCCTCGGCCCCCAGCGCTTCGCGGAGCGGGGCGAGGTGAACCCGGGGGAGGCAGGCGGCCAGGACCAGCGCAGCGGCGGCGACGGCGCGTCTCATCCGTCCTCCGGGCGAGGGAGGGAAAGAGAAGAAAAAGAAGAGGGGGCCGCAAGACGCGGCCCCCTCGTGTATCACACAACCGCCTGCAAGGCGCCGCGCGCTAGTCCTTCGCGTGGCACTTGTTGCAGTAGCTGCGCGCGTACGGGCCGAACACGGTGGCCGGCCGGCCGTAGTACGCCACCTGCTGCTGCGCGGCCGTGAGGCCGTAGTTGATCTTGTTCTCCGTCGTGGACGGGTCGTAGATCGCCACGTTGCTGGCATCGGCGATCGTCCGGAACTCGTTCAGGTAGAACGCCCGGAGCGAGCTCTCGAAGGCCGACGCGTGGGCGCGGTGGCACGAGAGGCACATGACGCTGTGCGAGGTGCTGGCCGCCGGCATGTTCTGGGTCGTGTAGCTCGACGCCGTCACCGCGTAGGGCTTCAGGACGGCGCGGTCGGCCGAGTTGACCTGGAACGGCGCCAGGGTGCTGAACGCCGCCGCCGGGTTGGTGTTGGTCATGATGCCCGACGACACGTAGGCGTTGTAGTTCGCCACGATCTCGGCCTTGAGAAGCGCGCTGTTGCCGGCCGGGTGGCGGAGGCCCGCCATGCCGGAGGTGTAGCTGTTCTGCAGGATGTCGGTGTGGCAGTTGGCGCACCACTCGGAGACGTTGTTGCCGTAGGCGATGCCCGTCTGCGACGTGGTCTCGTACCGGTTGTAGCCCGACGCGACCACGACGTCCATCGGGTTGGTCACGAAGGCGTACGAGCCGGCCAGCGACTTCGGCTGGTAGCCGATGCCGCCGAGGATGCGGTAGGCGCCGACGGCGGAGACGGTGGCGATCGGGTCAGCGCTGTTGTTGTAGGAGCCGGAGTTGAAGATCGGCAGGCCCGAGGTGGCGTAGGTGCCGTCCGCGAAGCGGCGGTAGCGGCCGTGCGGGTCGTGGCAGCTGTGGCAGCCGAGGGCGCTGGACGGGTAGGTGCCGCCCGGGGCGGTGGTGACGACCCCGTCGACCACGTAGCCGAAGTCCGCGGCAACGACGTTGTGGCCGTACCGCTCGGCGTCGCGCGTCGCCGTGTTCCTGCGGATGGTGATGGTGAGCGTCTTCTTCAGCCAGGCGAAGTCGCCGCCCGGCGTGGCCTCGACCGGCGTGGTGCCGTCGTACGGATTCACGCCGGCGGTCGAGATGTGGTAGCTCGTGGGCGCCACGTCGGCGGCCTGGTGGCAGTTGAGGCAGGCGCCGGACTGGTCGTTGGCCTTGAGCAGGTACGGACCCGTGCCCTGGGCGAAGGTCCGGCCGGTGACGTTCGGCGAGCCCTCGAACGAGTTGTGCATCGAGTGGCAGCCCTCGCACTCGGCGACGCCGCCGGAGTGGAAGGCGTAGGCGGTTCCGGCCACCAGCGCCAGCACCGCCGCGACTGCAAGCTTGACAAGCTTCATTGCTTCTCCCCTTGGTTGGTGACTGCCTGCTACGTCTCACTGCCTCACTGCGACGAAGAACCCTCTCCCGCCCCTCCCCCGCGCATCGACACCTGGAAGACGCTCACCCCCCGCCTCGTGTTCTGCGAGACGAAGAGGCGCCCGTCGCCCGTCGCCTCGAGCTCCTCCGGAGCGGCGAGGTTCTGGGGCTTCATGCCGCGGTAGCCGAACTCGCGGACGAACCGGTACTCCCGGTCGAACACGAGGATCGCGGACTTGAGGATGTCGGCGACGTACAGGTTGCCCGCGTCGTCGCGCGCGATCCCGCCCACGATGTTGAACTTGCCCGGCGCGCTGCCCTTCTGGCCGAACTCCTGGATCTCGCCGGCCGGGGACATCACGTAGCCGCGGAAGAGCGGCTGGATGGTGAAGAGCAGGTTGCCCTCGCGGTCCACGTTGAACCCGCGCAGGCCGAGGCTCTCGCGCTCCTTGACCATCTGGAGCTTCTCGGCGACGTCGTGGGACGCGAGGACCTCGCCCTTCGCGTCGAGGACGAGGATGCGCATGCCGCCCAGGTCGGCGAGGTAGATCTTGCCCCCCTGGTAGCGCATCCGGCCCAGCAGGGCGCGCTCGAAGCCGGCCGGAACGCCCCGGGGCTCGATCACCTCGAGGAATTCGCCCCGGAAGTTGCAGCGGACGAGCTGGACGCCGCCCTCGCGGATCGCCTGGACGACGAGGTCGCCCGAATCGAGGGTCCCGACGCCGCGGACGGTGCCGACCTCGGGGTCCTCGCCGAAGGCGAAGACCTCCATCCCGCTCTCGTTGAAGACGCGCACGAACCCGTCGCCGATGGCGAAGAGCTCGCGGAAGTCCCTGTCATAGCTCAGGAAAGCCCCGGCGAGCGGGATGGACCCGAAGGTGTTCGAGAGGCTGTACAGGTAATCGACCTCCACCGCCTCGGACGGCGCCGGCACCGCGGCGATGGCCGCCGAGGCGAGAGGCGCGAGCGCGATGGCTGCGAATACACTCATCGGTGTCCCGGTTTCTGGGGACGAGTAGCAACATCGGTGCCCACCCCCGAAGGCGGTAAGCGCCCGGGATCGACAGGGAATCTCGAATGGGTAGGGGAGACGAGGTGGGACCTTTCCCCCATGGGAGCCGGGCGATGGGGCATATGACACACCCGACCCTCCCCACCCTCCCCGCGCTGGTCCGCGCAAAGACTTCGCGGCTTCCGGACGTCCGCGGTGTTGCGCCGCGTCCCGAGTGCTCCTGCTCCGGGCGGGGGAGGGCGTGCTACCCTGGCGGCTCGCGATGAGACGGCTCCGGCTCGCAACGGCGCTCGCGCTGGCGCTCGGTGTAGCCCCGTCTCACGCGTTCCACGACGGCGGCGCCGGCGCGTGCGAGGGGTGCCACTCCATGCACGCGAAGCCGAGCGAGCTCTCCGGACCGACGCTGCTCATCGGATCGGATCCGAGCTCGACCTGCCTCGTCTGCCACGCCGGGGCCACCCCGGGCGGCTACCAGGTCATGACCACCAACCTGGCCCCCCAGCTGCCGCCGGTCCAGCACACGCCCGGCGGCGACTTCGCCTGGCTCCTCAAGTCGTACGGCTGGCTCGAGGGCGGGAAGTACGAGTCGAGCCCCGGCGAGCGCCACGGGCACAGCGTCGCGGCGGCCGACCTCGGCCTCTTCCCGGACCTCGAGCGCCCGACCGCTCCGGGGGGAACGTACCCGTCGGACCGGCTGGGCTGCGTCAGCTGCCACGACCCGCACGGCCGGTACCGCCGCAACCACGACGCGACCGTGACCGCGTCCGGCGCGCCCATTGTCGGGTCGGGCTCCTACGGGGGGGACCAGCTGCGCGAGCCGGCGCCGGGGCGCGCGGTGGGCACCTACCGGCTGCTGGGCGGGGTGGGCTACGCGCCGCGGTCGGCCGGCTCGGTGGTTCCGTTCTCCGCGCCCCCTCCCGTGGCGCTCGCGCCCCCCGTCTACAACCGGAGCGAGCGCTCGACGGACACGCGCGTCGCCTACGGGGCCGGCATGTCGGAGTGGTGCGCGAACTGTCACGGCGCCATCCACACCCCCTCGGCCGTGAACAGCTCCTCCGCGCTCGAGCACCCCAGCGGCCCCCTGGCGCGCCTGGCCGGGGGAGGCGCGGCGTCCATCTACAACCAGTACGTCCGGACGGGCGATCTCAGCGGCATCCAGGCCACCTCGTACACCTCGATGGTCCCCTACGAGGAGGGGACGACCGACCGGACCACCCTGGCCCTTCACGCCTCGAGCGACGGCAGCCAGACCGGCGGCCCGTCCACCGGCAACGAGCAGGCGATGTGCCTCTCCTGCCACCGCGCCCACGCCACCGCCTGGGACCACGCCACCCGGTGGAACATGCCGCAGTCGGGCACGATCACGTTCGGGGGCAAGTGGCCCGGCGTGGACGCGGGCGGGGAGGCGGCGCTGCCGGCGAACGCGCAGGGACGGACCCAGGCCGAGACGCGCGCGGGCATGTACGATCGCGACCCGTCCGTCTACGCGTCCTACCAGCGCGTGCTCTGCAACAAGTGCCACGCCAAGGACTGACGGCGGCCGCGGGCCCGCCCCGCCGTCACGGATCGCCCAGCTGGTAGGCGTTCCAGCGCTCGGTGAAGAGGATCGTCGTCACCCCGGGCTCGAAGGCGATCCGGTCGAAGAAGGGCCGGTAGCGCTCGTCCCAGAAGCAGGCCACGTATTTCGCCCCGAACCGCTCCCGGATGGTGCGCGCCAGGTCGGGCGGCCCCTCCCGCGGGAGCCGGTACCAGAGATCGTAGAGCTCCGGGTCGTGGATCGCGAAGAGCGTCGGGTCGAGGGCGACCACGAAGCGCCGCTCCGGGAGCGCCAGCATGAGGACGCCGGTGAGCCCCCACTCGCAGGTGAAGACCTGGGCGCCGGGCGGCACCTTCGCGGCGAGCGCCTGCGCCTCGGCGGCGGACAGCGGGGCGGGCCACTCGCGGAGGCGCCGGAGCAGGCCGGCCGTCTCGATCCCGGAGAACGCGACGCAGGCGACCACCGTCCCGGCGAGGACCAGTCCTCGACGGCGCGGCAGCGCGGCCACCGCCAGGGCGAAGGCGGCCAGCGAGAGTGGCACCAGGTACTCGGTGAACCGGGCCGTCCGGAGGGTGAGGAGCCCGAAGGCGAGGGCGGCGAGGGCGAAGGCGAGGGGCGCCGCGTCCTCACGGCGGCGGCGCCAGGACAGGACCAGGCTCGCCGCGAGCATGGCCCCCGTGGGGGCGAGCAGCGTCGCCCACTCCGCGGCGGTCCAGGGACGGAGCTCGAGCCCGAGCTCGAGGCCGGGGCGGCCGCCCCACGCCCCGCGGAACAGGACGTCCCAGAGCACGATCCCGTTGAGCCGCACCAGGTTCCAGCCGTTCGGGTGGGCGAGGAGGCCCGCCGCCACGCCGCCCGCCGCGGCGGCCAGCGGCCGGAAGCGCACGCGCCGCCCCGACGCCACGCCCGCGCCCTCGGCCACGAGGGCGAGGAACGGAGGCATCT
>DATIUR010000428.1:0-11608 GCA_035466675.1 Anaeromyxobacteraceae bacterium
ACCGTTTCAAGTCCGAAGCGGATATGGTTCCGATCTGGACCGCGACCGGCCTGGACAGCACCAAACTTGCATATGTTCATTGCAGGACAGGGATGATCTCCTCGGCAATGTATGTGGCCCTTGACGCATACCTTGGCTGGCCCGTTGCCAACTATGACGGATCGTGGAGCCAGTGGGGACAGCTGTCCGCGAACTCGGCCAACGGCGGACAGCTGGCGGCCGACTCGCCCTGGAGGGCCGACCTGCCCGGCCTGAGCGAGGTGGTCGCGTACAACCACGCGTCGCGGCCGGTGGAGCTGCTCTCGCTCGACGGGGCGGCCTGCTCGGGAACGCTCGGGACGGCCGGCGAGCTCAGCTACAGCCCGGCGGGGTGCACGCTCACCGCGCCCGACTCCTACGCCTCGGGGAACGAGATCGAGGAGGCGGATGCGCTGTACATGGTGCAGTAGGCACGGCGTGCCGCCGGCAGGCCCGGTGCGAGGCGGGGCGGCGACCTTCGCCCCGCCCCGCGCCAGCGGCGAGCCTGCCGCCCGGCTCGCCGGCTGCGCGCGAGGAGGCTCAGTACCCGCCCGCGCTGGGCTCCGCCTTGATCTCCTTCACGAGGCCGCCCTCGAGCGTGAGGCGGGCCTTCGAGTTGGCCTTCACCTTCCCGAGGTCCACGGCCTTGTCCACCGTGAGTACCTCCTGCTCCTTCTTGCCCTCCCGGGCGAAGGTGATGGTGCCGGCCTTCGCGTCCACCTGCTTGATCGTCCCCTTCACGCTCTCGGCCGAGGCGACCGTCGGCACCAGCAGGAACAGCGACAGGACGACGGCCACGATCGCGGACAGTTTCTTCATTGCAGGCCCTCCGATTCAGGCCGCAGACGGTATCAGAGAGCCGGGCGCCACACGAAGCTGCTTTGGCATCACATTGCCTAATGGAGGCCATAAATGATGTGGGGAGTGACGTGCAGGATGCGCCACGTTGCCTTCGTCGGGGCGCTGTTCCTGGCCGGCGTGACGTGGGACGGCCTCGGCGTCCGCCGGGCCGCCGCCCTGGAAGTGACCCGGTTCGGCGACTCGGGCTTCCTCAACGTCGACTTCCAGATCCAGGCCCGCGTGGGCCGGCGCGACCAGGGAACGGACGCCACCGGCGCCGGGAGCACCTCCGACTTCTACGTCCGGCGCAATCGCCTGAGCGTCCACGGAGCCGCCAACGAGACCTTCGGAGCGGTCGTCCAGCTCGAGTTCAACGGCGGGCAGCGGCTCGGCGACACCGCCGTCATGCCCGAGGAGCGCGCCTACGAGCTGGTCCTGCTCGACGCGTTCGTGACGGCGAACCTCGCCGACACCCTGAAGGTGAGGGCCGGAAAGACCAAGCACGTCCTCACCCGCGAGGTGCAGGAGGGGTGCTTCGACCCCCTCACCATGGACCGATCCCTCTTCCTCTCCGGCCCCTTCAGCTACGACGAGCCCGAGAAGAGCACGCGCGACCTGGGCCTGGTGCTGTGGGGCAACGCCTACGACCGCACGTTCCAGTACCGGCTGGCCGTCATGCAGGGCAACGCCTTCGGCGACGGCAAGCCCGACGGCATCGGTCTCCGCTACACCGGCCGGGTCCACCTCACCTTCTTCGACAAGGAGGGCGGCATCGTCTACCGGGGCACCTATCTCGGGGAGAAGCGGGTGCTCACCCTGGGCGCGGGCTTCGAGATCCAGCCCAGCGCGGTCCACTCGCTGGGCACGACCGGCGCCGAGGACTACTGGGCGTACACGCTCGACGCCTTCTACGAGCACCCGACCGGCCGGGGCACCTTCACGGTGTCGGGGGCATACCTCCGGGCCGACTTCGGCAGGGCGGGCGTGCGCGGCGTCGCCGACGCGCAGGGAGTTCCCGGCGAGAAGAGCGGCTACTACTGGAAGGCCGGCTACCTGTGGCGCCAGTTCCAGATCTACGGGCGGTGGGAGAACTGGTCCTTCGCCAGCCTGAACGGCGTCCCGGGGCAGAAGCTCGGCTGGCTCGCGGGAGGGCTCAACTACTACGTCAAGGGCGAGGATCTGCGGTTCACCCTCGAGTACTCCTGGCACGACTTCGACAAGGCGCCGGCGAGGGACTTCCACACGATCCTGCTCCAGGGCCAGGCGCGGCTCTGACGGACGGAGACACGATGACGGCGACGATCTGGAGGAGCCGGAGAGTCCGAGGGCCGGTCACCCTGGCCGCGGCGTTCGCGACAGCCTTCCTGGGATGCACCCTTCTCGTCTACGAGCCCAGGCCGCGCTCGCTGGCCGTGACGCCGGCGAACGCCACCGTGGCGGTCGTCACCACGCAGCAGCTGGCCGCCACCGTCACCTACGAGGACACTTCCACGCGAGACGTCACCGCCGAGGCGACGTGGACCTCGTCGCGCCCCGACGTCGCCTCCGTCGACGGAGGTGGGCTGGTCACGCCGCACCTGGCCGGGACCACGACCATCACCGCCTCGCTGCGGGGAGTCTCGGGCTCCACCCCCCTGACCGTGACGAGCGCCCAGCTCTCGTCCCTCGAGGTCACGCCGGCGAACGCGAGCATCGCCAACGGGACGCGCCTGCAGCTCGCGGCGATCGGCCACTTCGACGACGGGAGCGCCCAGGACCTCACCTCGCAGGTCACCTGGACGTCCTCGGACTCCTCGGTGACCATCGGCGGCGCGCCCGGCTCCGCGGGGCTGGCCTCGTCGACGGCGCTGGGCGCCGCCACCTCCACCATCACCGCCGCCTTCGGCGCGATCTCCGGCTCCACGACCCTGACCGTGAACGCGGTCTCGCTCACGTCGATGGCGGTCTCCCCCGCGACCGCCACGATCGTCGTGGGAACGACCCGGCAGTTCGCCGCCACCGGCACGTTCTCCGACGCCTCCACCCAGGTCATGACCGGCGAGGTCACCTGGGGGTCCTCCGACGCCTCGGTCGCGACGGTCGCCCCCACCGGCCTCGCCACCGGGCTGCTCGCCGGCTCCGCGACGATCACCGCCACGTCGAGCGCGCTCCTGGGCTCGTCCTCCGGCAGCGCGCAGCTGACGGTCCAGGCCAGCTCCCCGGGGTACTGACGCGCCCTCCGCGGCGGCCGCCACGATCGGGGCGGGCCGCCGGCCCGGGATCGCGCGGGGCCGGTCACGGGCGGAACAGGCCCGCGTCCTCGGCGGCCGTCACCACCTCCACCCGCGAGAGGAACGTCTCCCCGGTGGTCGCCCCGTTCGCCCAGTTGCCCTCGCGAAAGGCGAAGAGCACGCCGCCCACCTCGCGGAACTCGGAGTAGACGGTCACGAACTCCACCTCGCGGCCCTTGCCCGACGCGAGGCTCCGCGACCGCAGGATCCGCCCGGACTCGGGGTCGATGCCGGCCTCGACCTCCATCCCGGGGCCCACCTCGACGGCCAGCACGCGCAGCGTCTTCCCCTCGTGCTTCCAGGTGCCGCGGTCGGCGATCCGGCGGCCCTTCTCGGCGAGCAGGGCGGGCAGGTCGAGCCGCGCGGCGTGCAGGACCATGGCGGCGAGCTGCGGACCCGACGCCGGGGCGCCGTCCCTCCATCCCTCGGCCCCGTCGAGGACGCGGATCTCCCCGGACCGATCCGGGTAGACGATCTCCACCCGGAGGCGTCCGGGGCGCCGATAGGCGCGCCCGATCCGGCCGGTCAGGCCCGGATGCAGGAGCGAGGTCACCGTCCCTTCCTGGACGAAGCCCGAGGCCCTGGCGATCGCCTCCGTCCCGCCGTAGGCCGCGACGCAGCGGCGCGCCACCTCCCGGGCCGACGGCTCCGTCGCGCCGGCCGGCAGCGCGGCCAGGGCGAGGCACGGGGCGAGGGCGCGCAGCAGCATCGCGACCACTCTACACCCGGGGCGCCCTGCGGCCGACCCGGCCGACCGGACCCGGCCCGGGCGGTCCGAACCCTTCCGGCCGGGCGCGGCTCCATCGCCCCGGAGGCTGCATGCCCGACGATCCCCGCCCGGCCATCGAGATGGACGACCGCGCCCGCGACGTGCTGCGCGCGCACGTCGAGCGGGAGGGGGCCCGGCACATCCGCGTCCACGTCGGACACGGCTGAGGCGGCTGGTCCTACCACCTGTCTCTGGAGGAGACGGCCGATCCCGAGCGCGACGTGGTGATGGAGGCGAACGGCGTCTCGTTCGTGGCCGACGCGCGCCAGAGCCACCTCGTCTCGGGGCTGCGCATCGAGGTGCAGCGGGTCTTCGGGCGCGAGGGGCTCGTCGCCTACAACTCGAGCCTGGAGCCGGGCGGCTGCTGACCGACGGAGTGGTTGACACCGCGCCGCGATCGCCGCATACGTTTCCGCGCGAATGACGGACCCCTCCCCTCCCCCGGGACGCCGCTGGGCTCGCGGACAGAAGTTCACCATCTCCCTCTCCGGCCTGCCGGCCGACGAGGCGCGCCGCGCCGCGGTGCTGGAGGCGCGGTCCGCCGGACGCGCGGCGCTCGACGCCGCCCTGGAGACCTGGGCGCGGCCCCACGGCATCCGGCCCGGCGACGGGGTGGTGCTCGGGGAGCTCCGAGCGGAGCGGCGCGGGCTCGCCGAGCTGGCGCGGGTGCTGGAGGGATGCGGGATCGGTCCCCGCGAGGTGCGGGAGGCGATCGACCGCCTGGTCGCCGCCGGCCTGGTGGAGCCGGTTCCGCTCGCCTCGCAGGTCGGGGCGTAGCCGCCGGCCGCGGGCCCTAGTCCCACCCTCTCCGGGCCGCCTTCCTCTCCCCCCGCCGCCTCTTCTCCACGAGCCTCCGTTCCTTCGAGGCGCGCGAGGGCCGGGTGGGACGCCGCGGCCGGGGCGTCCGGGCCAGCGCCCGGAGCCGGTCGCGCAGCCGGGCCAGGGCGGCGGCCCGGTTCATGGCCTGGCTGCGCCGCTCGGTCGCGGTCACGGCCGCGCCGGTGCCCGGGTGGACGAGCCGCACGCCGGTGGCCGACTTGTTCCGGTGCTGGCCGCCAGGGCCGCCGGCCACGAAGAACGTCTCGCGGCACTCCTCGAGGAGCGCCTCCTCGGAGAGCGACAGGGCGCGGCGCGCCGCGGCGCGGACGGCCTCGGGGATCTCCATCGACGCGATCCTATCCCTTCGGGTTGGGCCGGTCGCCGACGATGCGCCCGTCCACCAGCTCGACGACCCGGTCGCAGCGGTCGGCCAGCCGGGGGTCGTGCGTGACCACGAGGAAGGTCGTGCCCGACCGCCTCCCCAGCTCCCGAAGCAGGGCGAAGACCTCGTCGGCGCTGTGGGTGTCGAGGTTCCCGGTCGGCTCGTCGGCGAGAACCACGCGCGGGTTCATGGCCAGGGCGCGGGCCACGGCCACGCGCTGCTGCTGGCCGCCGGAGAGCTGGGAGGGGCGCCGGTGGAGGTGCGCCGACAGTCCGACCTGGCCGAGCAGGTGGCCCGCGCACTCCGCCATGCTCGGCTCGGGGCGCCCCCGGTCGGCCATCATGGGGATCATCACGTTCTCGAGCGCGCTGAACTCGGGCAGGAGGTGGTGGAACTGGAAGACGAAGCCCACCGTGCGCCCGCGGATGCGCGTGAGCCCCTGGTCGTCGAGCCGGCCGGTGTCCTGGCCCGCCAGCACCACCCGCCCGCCGGTGGGCCGGTCGAGCAGGCCCATCAGGTTGAGGAGCGTGCTCTTGCCGGAGCCCGAGGGGCCCACGAGCGCGGCGAACTCGCCCGCGCCGATCTCGAGGTCCACCCCGTGCAGCACGCGGGTGCGCACCTGGCCGTCGCCGTAGTCCTTGACCACCCCCTCGAGCCGGAGGACCGGGTCAGCCATACCGGATCACCACCGCCGGATCGAGCAGCGCGGCGCGCCGCGCCGGGAGCCACGCCGCCCCGAGGCCCGTCGCGGTGGCCACCAGCCCCGCCACCAGGAAGAGCCGCGGGCTCAGGGCCACGGGGAAGAGCGACTCGCCGTAGGGGTTCGTCACCGAGAGCTGGAAGACCAGGGTGAGCAGCGCCCCCAGCGCGCCGCCGGCCGCCGAGCCCACCACCCCCACGATGGCGCCCTGGAGCAGGAAGATCCGCATCACCGTGGCGGTGGAGGTCCCGGTGGCCTTGAGGATCCCGATCTCGCGCGACTTCTGGATCACCGACACGCCCAGCACGCTCGCGATCCCCAGGGCCACCGCCAGGATCACGAACGTCTGGATCATGGTCGAGGAGGCGCTCTGGCTGCGCAGCCCGTCCAGGAGCCGCTTGTTCGACCGCATCCAGCTCTCGTCGGAGAGGCCGGTCTGCGCCCCCAGGGCCCGGGCGATCCTCTCGGCCTCGAAGACGTCGCGGACCTTGGCCTCGATGGTGGTGACGCCGCCCGAGAGGTCGAGCAGGGTCTGCGCCGCGCGGAGCGACACCAGCACCCACCGCTCGTTCACCTCCCTGTTCCCGGCGTCGAACAGTCCGGCCACGGTGAAGAGGTCCGCCCGTCCCTCGGCCGTGGCGAGGCGGAGCCGGTCTCCCACCGAGAGGCCCAGCGCCGCGGCGAGGTCCACGCCGATCAGGCACTCGTCCCCTTCCATCCGGAACCGGCCCTCCCGGACGGCGTCGGCGATCCGGATCACGGCGTCGAAGCTCGCCGGATCGACGCCCCTGAGCGACACCGGCCTCGACGCACCGGCCCGGCTGGCGAAGGCCGCCCCCGCGGCGGTGGGCGTCGCCGCCACGACCCCGGGCGTCTGCCGCACCGCCGCCAGCACCTGCTGCCACTGCTCGATCGAGCGCTCCCGCTCCGGCGCCTTCTCCACCAGGGCGGCCAGCGCCGAGCCGGCCGGCGGCGGCAGGACCCGGGGAACGCGCTCCGGTCGCCTCAGCACCACGTGCGGCTGCGACGAGAGCGTCTGATCGACGAGCGTGTCCTGCAGGCCGCCGATGAGCGCGGTGAGGAACACGATCACCGCCACCCCCACGGTGGTCCCGGCCAGGATGAGCGCGGTCTGGCCGCGCCCCTCGCGCAGGAACCTCAGGGCGACGAAGAGCTCAAAGGGCACGCGCCGCCTCCGGCGGCAGCGGGACGCGGTCGGGCCGGACGCGCTGGCCCGGCCCCACCGCCCGCGCCGCGGCCGGGACCACCGCCTCGCCCGGCGCGAGGCCCTCGGCGATCTCGACCATCGCCTCGCCGCGCAGGCCGAGGCGCACCTCCCGGCGGGCGGCCCGGCCGTTCACGAGCACCAGCACCCAGGGCGTGCCCGAGGCATCCCGCACCGCGTCGGCGGGGACCACCACCGCCTGCTCCCGGCGGCCCACGTCCACGTTGACCGAGACGGTCAGGTCCGGGCGCAGGAAGCCGGGCGGCTCGGGCACGCGCAGCCGCACCTCCACCGTGCCGCGGGCGGGATCGACGGCGGGGGCGACCCGGCTCACCGCCGCCCGGAACGGGCGATCCGGGAAGGCGTCCGCCACCGCCGTGGCCTCCTGCCCCACCCGGAGCAGCGCCAGGTTCCTCTCGTCGAGATCGGCCGTGAGCAGCGTCTCGCCGTCGAGCGCCAGGACCAGGACCGTCTCGCCGGCGGCCACCACGTCGCCCGGCTCCGCCTTCCGCCCGAGCACGACCCCGGGCCCCGGCGCGCCGATCCGCGTCTGGGAGAGGCGCGCCTCGGCCGCGGCGAGCGCCCCCTGGGCCTGGCGCAGGACGGCCGCGGCCAGGCGGAACTCGGCGCCCGAGCGCGAGGCGCTCGAGGCCAGCGCCGCGGCGCTCTCCTGCTGGCTCCGGGCCAGCTCGAGCGCCTTCTCCGCCTCGTCCAGCTCGGCGCGGCTGGCCGACCCGGCCCCGAACAGGTCCCGCGCGCGCTCGAGGTCGCGGGCCGCCTGGGCGGCGCGCAGCTCCGCCTGCTTCGATCCCGCGCCGCCCACCTGGTCGAGGCGGGCGCGCGCCTCCGCCAGCCGCCCCTCCGCCTGGGAGACCGCCGCACGCGCCTCCGCGTCCTCCAGCCGGACGAGGACCTGCCCCGCCGCGACGCGATCCCCCTCGCGCGCCTCCACCGCCTCGACGCGGCCCGGGACGAGGCTGGCGAGGTCCACGCGGGCGAGGGGCGTCACCCGCCCGGTGGCGACGACGCGCTGCACGAGGGGCCGCTTCTCCGCGACGTAGACCGGGACCGCGCGCCCCCGCAGCCCGGCGGCCGCCGCCAGGAGCACCAGCGCGGCCGCGGCCGCGGCGGCCCAGCGGGCCCCGCGGCTCCAGGAGGACGGGCGCGCCAGGTGGTCGGTCCAGGCCATCGGCCTCCCGTTCGTAGCACGAGGCACGGCGAACGTCCCGGGTCCGTCGCCCTCGGCCCCCGGGAGGTCGGCTGCGGACCCGGCCGCGGCGGATGGTAGCCTCGATCCGTGCCGCGGCGGGACGCCTCTCCCTCGGACCCCGGCGCCTGGGTCTTCAACCGGCTCGCCGCCGACTACGGCGAGCGGCCGGGCTACCCGGCTGCGCTGGCCGCGCGCCTCCTCGCCCTGGCCGGGGGCGCCCGGGCGCAGGTCGCCGACCTGGGCGCGGGGACCGGCGCCCTCTCCGTCCCCCTGGCGCGCCTCGGGGCGCGCGTCCACGCGGTCGAGCCGGCCCGCGCCATGCTCGACGCGCTCGCCGCCGCGGCGCCGCCGGGCGTCGTGGCCGTGCACGCGGCCGCCGAGGAGACCGGGCTCCCCGGCGGATCGTTCGACCTCGTCCTCCTCGCCGACGCGCTGCAGTGGGTCGATCCCGACCGCGCCGGGCGCGAGGCGGCCCGCCTGCTCGCGCCCGGCGGCGCGCTGGCCGTGGTGGAGCCGCGGCTCGCCCCCACGCCCTTCCTCTCCGCCCTGGCGGAGCGGATCGCCCGGGCGAACCCGAAGGCCCGCCCCTCCCCCCCGCCGGTGGACCTCCTCTTCTCCCTGGCCCTCGGCCGCCCTCCGGCGGTGGAGATCTTCGAGGACGAGGTGCTCCTCGGCGAGGAGCGGCTCCGCGCCGTGCTCCGCTCGCTCTCCTACGTCGGCCCCGCCCTCGGTCCCGCCGCGCTGGCCGCGCTGCTCGACGACGCGGCCGCCCTCGCCCGGGAGCACGGGGGAGCGCGCTGGCGGCGCGAGATCCGCCTGGCCTGGGCGAGGGCGTCCGGCGGCGCCCGGGCGACGGAGGGGTGAGTCGCGCCGGCGGCGAGGAGGACGAGCCCGCCGCTCAGAACGCGTGGCAGGACTCGCAGAGCGGGCGGTGGCTCACCTCGGCGCCCTCGGCGGGCGCGGTGGCCGGCCCTGCCGCCTCCCTCGACGTCTTCTCGGCGCGGAGGTCGTCGAGCGCGGCCCGCGGCCGCGCCAGCTCGCGCGGCACGGCGAGGAAGCGGGCCCAGGGCGAGGCCGGCGAGTGGCAGGTGCGGCATCCGACCTTCCCGCCGGGGAGGGCGATCCCGCGAGCGCGGACCTGCTCGAGGGGGCGGAAGGTACCGCCGGGGCGGCGGCCGGCCGCATCCGCGTAGACCACGCCGACGGGATGCGAGTGGTCGCCCATGGCCCCGCCGTGGCAGCCGAGGCACTCCTGGGTGTCGGCGCTCTCGAGCCCGGCGTGCGTCGCCTTCCACCGAGGGCCGGGAAGGGGAGGCGGCGGCTCCGGGGTCAGGGCCTGCAGGCGCGCGGAAGGCGGCTCCTCCCGCGGTGCGGTCGGCGCCGCCACGGCCGACCGGATGGGCGCGGCCGGCGGCGCGCCTCCCAGGCGGCCGACGCGCGGGGCGCAGCCCACCGCGGCCAGGGCAAGGGCGCCGGCGACTGCGGCGAGGCCAGGGTGCATCGCGTCCACCTCCCGCCCCAAGCATGCCACGGTCCCGCCGGCAGGGGCGGGCGGAGGTGAATCCCGCGAGGGTGTCGGGCGTGAAGCCGGCTCGGGTCGGGGACGACGGCGGCCTCGGGCCGGGCGCCGGTCACCCTCCCAGCCTCGGGTGCTCTTCCCTCCACCGCTCCACCGCCTCCCGCCTCGCCCGCCGCTCCTCGCCCACCCACCTGCGGATGGGCGCCTCGAGCCGCGGCTCGAGGAAGAGGTGGGCGCTCCAGGTCTCGGCCGGCTCGAAGCCGCGGGCGAGCTTGTGGTCTCCCCCCGCCCCGCCCTCGAACACCCGCAGGCCGCGCCGGATGCACTCCTCGATGGAGTGGTAGAGCGCCACGTTGAAGTGGAGGAACGGGTGGACCTCGATGCACCCCCAGTGACGGCCCCAGAGGCGCGCCGGCGAGGCCAGGTTGAAGGCCATGGCCACGAGCGCCCCGCCCCGCCGGGCCTCCACCACCTCGACCGCGTCGGCCATCCCGGAGAGGACGCGCGCGTAGAAGTCGCGGTTCACCCAGCGCATGCCCCAGGGCATGCGGTCGGTCGCGGCGGCGTGCAGCGCGTGGACGTCGCGCGCCCATCCGGCCGGGTCCCGCCGCAGCTCGTCGCCGCGCACCGTCCGGATGGCGATCCCCTGCCGCGCCGGCGCCGCCCGCTCGCGTCGGATGGCGTTGCGCCGCTTCGAGGGGAAGCGCGCCAGGAACTCCTCGAACGTCCGGTACCCCTCGTTGCGCCAGTGGTACTGGAGGTCCACCCGGGCCAGGAGGCCCGCCGCCTCCAGCTCGCGGACCTCGTCGCCGTCCGGGAAGAGCACCTGGACCGTGCGCGCTCCCTCCTCCTCCGCCACGCGGCGCAGCGCACCCACCATCTCGGCCACGCGGGCGGCCCGGTCCTCGCCCTCCGCCACCAGGACCCTCCGGCCGGTGGCGGGCGTGAAGGGGACGCCCACGAGCAGCTTCGGATACCAGGGAACCCGCGCCCGCGCCGCCGCCGCCGCCCACTCCCAGTCGCGGGAGAAGTCTCCGTCGGAGTCGTGGCGCAGCCAGGCCGGGGCCGCGGCCAGGAGCCGACCCCCGCGCCGGAGCACCACGTGCCGCGCCCGCCAGCCGGCCCGCGGCGCCGCCGAGCCGGACGCCTCCAGGGCGTCGAGGAAGGCGTGGCGCACGAACGGGCTCGCCCGCTCCGGCTCGTGCGCGGCGAGGCCGTCCCATTCGGGCGCGGGGACCTCCGCCACGGCGGAGAGGACGCGAACCTCGGTGCCGGACAATCCCCGCTTCGATAACCCCCGCCCGCCGCGGCGCGCAACGGTCCCCGACCCGATCCCGGCCAGCCAGGCCCGGCCGGGCCGTCCCCTCCCTCCCCCTCGCCCCGGCCGGCCGGCGGCGTTACACCCCTCGCTGCGCATGAACCTCGTCCTCCGCTCCTACTGGCGCTCCTCCTCGGCCTGGCGGGTCCGGATCGGGCTCGGCCTCAAGCGTCTGCCCTTCGAGATCGCGCCGGTGGACCTGCTCGCCGGCGAGCAGTTCGGCGAGGCCCACCTCGCCCGGAACCCGATGGGCCAGGTGCCGGTGCTGGAGGTGGAGGACGGGGGGCGCAGGCTCCGGCTGGCGCAGTCGATGGCCATCCTGGAGTGGCTGGAGGAGCGCTTCCCGGCGCCGCCGCTCCTGCCCCGCGACCCCGAGGGGCGCGCCCGGGTGCGGGCCCTCGCCGAGCACGTCAACGCCGGCATCCAGCCCTTCCAGAACACCTCGCCGCGCAAGCTCCTGGCCGCCGAGCGCAAGGGGCTGGAGGACGAGTACACCCGCCACTTCCTGGCCCTGGGCATGCGCGGGCTGGAGGCGGCG
>DATIUR010000429.1:0-4098 GCA_035466675.1 Anaeromyxobacteraceae bacterium
CTCGACGGGCAGGGCCGGGCCATGTCGAAGAGCGTGGGCAACGTGGTCGCCCCGGAGAAGATCATCGAGAGGTACGGGGCGGACATCCTGCGGCTGTGGGTGGCCGCCGCCGACTACCGCGACGACGTGCGCGTCTCGGACGAGATCCTCTCCGGCCTGGCGGAGGGCTACCGGAAGATCCGCAACACCCTCCGCTTCGCGCTCGGGAACCTCCACGGCTTCGACCCGGCCCGGGACGCGGTTCCGCCGGCGGAGCTGGAGCCCATCGACCGGTGGGTGCTCGCCAAGCTGGCGGCCTGGGACGAGAAGGTGAAGGCGGCCTACGCCGCCTACGAGTTCCACGTCGCCTACCACGCCACCATGCAGTTCTGCGCGGTGGACCTGTCGGCGATCTACTTCGACATCCTGAAGGACCGGCTCTACACGGCGAAGCGGGACGGGAAGCCGCGCCGGAGCGCCCAGACCGCGCTCTTCATCGTGGCCCAGGACGTGATGCGGCTGCTCGCCCCGGTGCTCTCCTTCACCGCCAGCGAGGCGTGGGAGCACCTGCCCGGGAGGCCGGCCGCGAGCGTCTTCCTGGCCGGCCTGCCGCGCCGGGACCGGCCCGCCGACGCCGACGCGCTGGAGGCGCGCTACGGGAAGCTGCTCGCGGTCCGCGAGGCGGTGCAGGCCAGGCTCGAGGAGGCGCGCCGGGGGAAGCTGATCGGCTCGGGACTCGAGGCGATGGTGACGGTCCGGGCCGAGGGCGAGCAGCGCCGGTTCCTCGAGGAGAACCGGGGGGAGCTGGCCACGGTCTTCATCGTCTCCAAGGTGGCCCTCGCCGACGGCCCGTTCGCGGTGGAGGTGGCGCGCGCCCCCGGCGAGAAGTGCGAGCGGTGCTGGGTATTCTCGGAGGAGCGCGGCCGCGATCCGGCGCACCCCACCCTCTGCCCGAAGTGCACGGCCGCCCTGCGATGAGGCGCCCCCTTTCCAAGTGGACGCTGCTCGCCGTCCTGTTCGGGACGCTGATCCTGGCGGACCAGTGGACGAAGTTCCTGGCCGTCGAGCGGCTGACCTACGCCTTCGACCGGGCCGGGGACGTCACCCTGGCCGAGAAGCTGCGCGGGTTCTACGCCTACCGGCACCTGGAGCAGCTCGCCAAGCCGCCCCACTACGTCTACCGGCCGCTGTGGCGGATGAGCTACGTCGAGAACCCCGGGGCCGCCTGGGGCCTCTTCCGGAACCTCCCGGCCGGCTTCCGCAACGTCCTCTTCGGCGTCATCTCGGTGGCGGCGGCCGCCTTCATCTTCCACACCTACCGGCGCGCCCGGACCGACCAGCGTTTCCTGCAGGTCGCCCTCGCCTTCGTGCTCACCGGCGCGATGGGGAACTTCGTGGACCGGGTGGCCCGCCGGTACGTGATCGACTTCGTCGAGTGGTACTGGTGGAACCGGCCGGACATCCGGTGGCCGACCTTCAACGTGGCCGACTCGCTCATCGTGGTGGGCGTGGCGATGCTGCTCGTCCACCCCGGCTCGGGGAAGGAGCGGGTCGAGCCGGCCGGCGACGGGGGCGAGGGCGCGGACCGCGCCGCCTAGGGGGCGCGCGCTTGCTGCCGGTCCTGCTGCACCTGGAGCTGTCGCCCGCGGGGGCGAAGGCCGCGCTGGTGCTCCTCGCCCTGGCCCTGACGCTGGGCCGCGCCGGCTTCCAGGTATGGCGGGCCCGCCGGGGCGGGGTGCGGCTCGGCCTGGGCGCCGCCCTCTGGGACGACCGGTGGGTGGTGGCCATCGCCGCCGTGGTCGCGTCCGGCCTGTGGAGGGTGGGCCTCCTCGACCGGGAGGTGTCGGTCCCGCTCCACGCCTACGGCCTCCTGCTCGCCGCCGCATTCCTCTCCGGGACCTGGCTCGCGCAGCGCGAGGCGCGGCGGGTGGGCCAGGATCCCGAGCGCGTGGCGGATCTCGCCTTCCTCGGGCTCGTGGCCGGCTGGCTGGGGAGCGACCTCTACTTCAAGGCCGTCAACTGGCGGGACTTCTTCCTCCCCGGCACGTTCTGGACCACCTCGCCCGTGGTCGGCCGCATCCTGGGCGCGCTCACCCTGGGACTCCTCGAGGTCGAGCGCGTGCCGCGCTTCGTCCTGCCCGCCGGGATGGTGTTCTACGGCGGGTTCATCGCCGCGGCGCTCGCCGCCGCCTGGTACCTGCGGCGCCACCGGATGCCGGTGCTCGCCTACGGCGACACGCTCATCCCCGCGCTCGCCTTCGGCCACTTCCTGGGGCGGCTCGGCTGCTTCTTCGCCGGCTGCTGCTGGGGCCGGGTCTCGGACGCGGGCCTGCCCTGGCTGGTCTCGTTCCCCGAGGCGTCGCTCGCCTACCAGACCCTCTCGCTCCGGCCGGACGCGGCGGCCCACCTCGACCCGCACGGCCACGCCACGCTGCCCCTCCATCCGACGCAGCTCTACGAGGCGGCCGGGGAGCTCGGGCTCTTCCTCCTGCTCGTCCTGTGAGTCCGCCCCCGCAAGCGGTTCGACGGGCAGCTGCTCGCCACCTGGCTCCTCCTCTACGCGGGGCTGCGGAGCCTGGTGGAGCTCTTCCGCGGGGACGTGGAGCGCGGCCTGGTGGCCGGGCTGCCGGTCGGGCAGTGGACCTCGGCCCTCGTGCTCGCGGCGGGTGTGGGCGTGTGGGTCCTCGGCCGCCGCCGAGAGGCCGGCGCCGGCGCCCGGCGTTGATCGGGCCCCCGGCGCGCCGATAGACTCCCCGCGTGGCGCTTCCCCCCAAGCCCGTGGGCTCCGGCCCCGCCAGGCCCGGCGAGGACGCCCTGACTCGCTCCCGGCGGGAGAAGGAGGAGCTCGAGTCCGAGGTGCAGGCCCTCGAGGAGGAGATCGAGGAGCTGAAGGTGAAGTACGAGATGTACTTCCTAGGCAACGAGCGGCGGGAGCCGATCCGGACGCGGGAGGAGCTCAAGAAGCGGGTGATGCGGGCGAAGACCGCGTTCACGCGGAACGCCGGCCTGCGCTTCAAGATCCAGTCGCTGCACGCGCGGTTCCTCTCCTACGAGCGGCTGTGGATGCGGACCGGCCGGGAGAAGGAGGAGGGGACGTACCGTCGCGACCTGTTCAAGGCGCGGCTCCGGGGCGGGGGGGAGCCGGCCGCGCCCGGCGCCGGGCGGGGTCACGGCGAGGCGGAGGACGTGGACGTCTCCGACCTGGCGCCCGCTCCCCCGCCCCGGCCTCCGGCCCCGGTCGCCGCGAGGCCGCCGCCGGTGCCGGCGCGGCCCTCCGGCCCTCCGGCCGCCGCTCGGCCCGGGCAGCTCGGCGACGGGCAGATGCGGGAGCTGTACGACGCCTACATCTCGGCGAAGCGCCGGTGCAACGAGGACGTCTCGAAGCTGTCGTACGAAGCGGTCTCGAAGAGCGTCTCGAAGCAGATCCCGGAGCTGATGGACCGGTACAAGGCCAAGGCGGTGGACTTCAAGGTGGTCATCAAGGACGGGAAGGCCATCCTGAAGGCCGTGCCGCGGAGCTGAGGGCCGGATCCGGCGGTTTTCGGTTTGCGTTCGGGGGCCGGCGATCGTAAAACTTCGCCCCCGACGCCTGGGTAGCTCAGTCGGTAGAGCAGGGGACTGAAAATCCCCGTGTCGCTGGTTCGATTCCGGCCCCAGGCACACACATCGCGTACGGCATCGCAGGCCCAGCGGATCGAGAGGTCCCCTGGGCCTCACTGTTTTTCGGGCGCGGCGGGAGCGCGCGTGTCCGAGGCGGCGCGGAGTCCATCCGGTCCACCGGATCCGGTCGATCCCGGGGTGGCTGTTACAATGCTGCTACAGTTTTCCGCCGGGGCCGGAAGCCCCATCGCCCGCGCCATCAGCGCCGCCAGCTGCTCCGGCGTCTGCCTCCCGTAGACCCGCTCCAGCATCCGCGTGTCCTTGTGCCCCATCGCCTGCGCGATCGGGAAGAGCGGCACGCCGGCCTCCACCTGCCAGCTCGCGAACGTGCGCCGCAGGTCGTTCGGGCTGCAGCGCTCGATCTTCGCCTCGGCGCACGCATCTGCGAGGTCGCGGCGGGCGTCCCCGTGTCCGCGCGCGTGCTCGAGCGCGTACGCGAGCAGCGACCGCTGGGCCGGG
>DATIUR010000430.1:0-6830 GCA_035466675.1 Anaeromyxobacteraceae bacterium
ATTATCGGCGACGCGCCGTCGCTGAAGACGTCGATCCTCTCGCTGCAGCGCGCCGCCGGATCGGACGCGACGGTGCTGCTCGATGGGGAGAGCGGCACCGGCAAGGAGCTGGCCGCCCGGCTGGTGCACGACCTGTCGCCCCGCGCCTCCGGACCCTTCGTACCCATCCACTGCGCCGCCATCCCGGACCCGCTGCTCGAGTCCGAGCTGTTCGGCCACGAGAAGGGCGCCTTCACCGGCGCGGCGGCGCGCAAGGAGGGGCGGTTCGAGCGCGCCCACGGCGGCACGCTCTTCCTCGACGAGGTGGGCGAGATGTCTCCGGGCGCGCAGGTGAAGCTCCTGCGCTTCCTGCAGGACGGCGTGCTCGAGCGCGTCGGCGGGACGGAGCCGGTCCAGGTGGACGTCCGCGTGGTGGCGGCCACCAACAAGGACCTGGCGGCGGAGGTGCGGGCGGGCCGCTTCCGCGAGGACCTCTTCTACCGCCTCGACGTGGTGTCGGTGACGCTCCCCCCGCTCCGCGAGCGCCGGGAGGACGTGCCGCTCCTGACGGGCGCCTTCCTGCGCCGCATCGCCGAGCAGAGCGGGAAGCGGGTGGGGGGGCTGTCCCCCGCCGCCGTCGCCGCCCTCGAGGCCTACCCCTGGCCCGGGAACGTGCGCGAGCTGCTCCACGCGGTGGAGCGGGCGGTCATTCTCACCCGCGACGACGTGATCGACCTCGCCGACCTGCCCGAGGCCATCCGCCAGGCGGCCCCCGCGCCGCCGGCCGCCGCGGCTCCCGCCGCGCCCGCCCTGGTCGTCCCGCTGGGCACGCCCCTCGACGAGGTCGAGCGGCTCGTCATCCGGGAGACGCTCCGCCAGACCAAGGGCGACAAGAACCTCGCCGCGCAGATCCTCCGCATCGCGCCGAGGACCATCTACCGCAAGCTCGACCGGGACGAGTCGGGGCGCCTGCTGTCCGGGCGCGACGAGGAGTAGGCCGCTGCCAATTTGGCGGTTCGGGGACGGGGACGGAGGGTCCCCTGCCAATTTGGCACCCGCGCGGCGATGGGTCCGCCGCCGCCCGCCACCGCGGCGGGATTTCCCTGACGCGGCGGGGTGTTGAAGCGGGTGAGGGGGTGCCTCCGGTGGCACGGCCGTTGCTCACCGGGGGGCCGGGCCGCCCGATGCTCGAGCTCTTCTTCCGCAAGTACGCCTGGACGGCGAACCTGGCCGTGCTGCTCGTCGCGGCCTGGCTCGCCGCCAAGACCTTGAACGTGCTCGTGGGCGCGGCCATCCGCCCCCGGCCCCAGGCGGACCTGTCGGCGCCGGCGCCGGTGGCCGCGCGGCCCGCCCTCCCCGCCACCCTCGACCCGGACAAGCTCTACCGGCTCATCGGCGTCGCGCCTCCGGCGGTGGATCCGGAGGCCGAGGCGGTGGCGCAGCGCGGTCCGCAGAACTGCAGCGACGCCGCCGCGCGGCCGGTCAAGACGAGCCTGCGCCTCCAGCTCGTGGCGGGCGTGATGGCCGAGCGGCCGCAGTGGTCCCTGGCCACCCTGGCCGACCTCGGCACGCGGGAGAACCGGATCCTGGGGGTGGGCGACGAGTTCCAGGGTGCGCGCCTGCTCGCGGTCGAGCGCGTGCGCGAGGAGCGCGACGCCACCGGGAACGCCTTCAAGGTCGTGGCGGTGATCTGCAACGCGGGGACGAAGGAGTACGTGGACTTCGAGCCGGGCACGGGCCCGTCGCCGGAGGCGCCGCAGAGCCTGGGCGTGTCCGCCGTCCCGCGCCCGGCAGCCCCCGGCGGCCCCGCCGAGGGCGTCACCAAGGTGGGCGACAACGCCTACCAGGTCGCGCGGTCCACCATCGACCAGGCGCTCACCAACATGAACTCCCTCGCCACCCAGGCGCGGATCGTCCCGTCCTTCAAGAACGGGGTGGCGAACGGCTTCAAGCTCTTCTCCATCCAGCCGGGCTCGCTCTACGCGTCGATCGGGATCGAGAACGGCGACGTCATCCAGCGGATCAACGGCTACGAGATCAACTCCCCCGACAAGGCGCTCGAGATGTACCAGCGCCTGCGGGAGTCCAGCCACGTGACGATCGAGCTGGAGCGCGCCGGGCAGGTGGTCCGCAAGGAGTACAACGTCACCGGTCAGTGAATCGGGGGTCTCGAACGCCATGCGCCTGCTCCTCGCCGCGACGCTCCTCGCCCCGCTGCTCGCCTTCGCCCAGGCGCCGCTGCGCCCGCCCGAGGGCGGCCCGGTCCTGCCGCAACGCCCCGCCCCCCGTCCCCTGCCCGCCCCCGGCGCGGGCGCAAGGCCGCCCGGGCCGACGATGGCTCCGCCCCGGACCGCCCCGCCGGCGGAGGCCCCCGCGGCCGCCGGGGAGCCCCGCGGCGAGGCGACCACCACCCGGAGCGACGCCCGCTGCGTGCCGCTGCGCGGCCGCTTCATGCTCACCTTCAACCGGGCGGACATCGTGGACGTGCTCGAGCAGGCGAGCCGCTGGACGTGCCGGAACTTCATCTACACGGAGGACGTCGCCCGCGGGAAGATCACGCTCCTCTCCAAGACCCCGGTGAACGCCGACGAGGCCTACGCCGCCTTCCTGGCCGCCCTCAACTCGAACAACATCGCGGTCTACCCCAGCGGCCGCTACTACAAGCTCATCCGGACCGCGGACGCGAAGAAGAACCCCATCCCCACCTACACCGGGGACGACGCCGGGACGCCCGCCAGCGAGCAGCCGGTCACCAAGGTGATCCGCCTCCAGAACGTGGACGCCGACCAGCTCCGGGGGGTGATGGGCAACTTCCTCTCGCCGCAGGGGGCCGACATCCAGGCCGTCCCGCCCGACACGCTCGTCATCACCGACATCGGCCTCAACGTCCGGCGGATCGAGCGGCTCATCGACGCCATCGACCGCGGCGGCCGCGGGGACGAGATCCGGGTGGTGCAGGTGCGCTTCGCCCCGGTGAAGGACGTGGCGGACAAGCTGAACCAGATCTTCCAGGCCGCGCCGGGAGCGGCGGGCCGCGGCGGCGCCAAGCGCACGGTGATCGCGCCCGCGGCGCAGCCGGCCCAGCCCGTGCGCCCGGGGGCCACCGCGGCCCGGACCGAGGCGGTCGAGGTCTCGGTCACCCGGATCATCCCCGACGAGCGGACGAACAAGCTCATCATCGTCGCCGACTCGAAGAGCTTCGAGCGGATCCTCGACCTCCTCCAGCAGCTCGACGTGCCCACCAGCGCCGAGGGCGGGATCCACGTCGTGTTCCTCAAGAACGCGAACGCCGAGGACCTGGCCCAGACGCTCTCCAACCTGGCCCAGGGGCAGGCCCGCCGCCAGCAGGCCACCGTCCCCCAGCCGGCCGGGCCGGGCGCCCCGCCGGCGGCCGCCCGGCCCACCGGGCCCGCCAGCGCCGAGCTGCTCTCCGGGGAGGTGAAGGTCACCGCCGACAAGGCGCAGAACGCCCTCATCGTGCAGGCGAGCGGCGCGGACTTCGTCGCCATCCAGCGGCTGGTCGAGAAGCTCGACCGCCCGCGCCGGCAGGTCTTCATCGAGTCGGTCATCATGGAGGTGAACCTCCGGAACGAGACGCAGTTCGGCGTGGGCATGCACGGCATCGCCTCCTTCGACCGGAACGGCGACACGGTGAACGTGCCCATCGTCTCCGCCCCCGGGCGCGTCAACACGTTCGGCCCGCTCGCGAACATCGAGAGCGTGCTCGGGCTGGGGGGCCTGTTGACCGGGCTGGCCGGCCCGGTCTCGGCGGAGCTCTCCGAGCTCGGGATCGAGCTGCCCAGCCTGGGCATCCTGGTCCAGGCGCTCCAGACCAGCTCGGACGTGAACATCCTCTCGACGCCCCACCTCCTCGCCTCCGACAACGAGGAGTCGGAGATCACCGTCGGGCAGAACGTGCCCTTCCAGGCCGGCTACGCGCCGGCCGGGCTCTCCAGCCTGCTCTCCCAGGGGGGAACCGGCACGGGGAGCGCGCTCGGCACGCAGCTGGGCCTGGGGGGCCTCTCCTCGCTCTACGCGCCCATCCAGCGCCAGAACGTCGAGCTGCGGCTCAAGATCAAGCCGCAGGTCTCCGAGGGCGAGAACGTCCGGCTCACCATCGAGGAGCAGACCGAGGAGATCGTCGAGCGCGACGCACAGCTCGGCCCCACCACCGCGAAGCGCACGGTGAAGACGCAGGTGGTGGCGAAGGACCAGAGCACCATCGTGATCGGCGGTCTCATCCAGGAGCGGGAGGTCAACTCGGTGCGCAAGGTGCCGTTCCTCGGCAGCCTGCCCATCGTGGGCTGGCTCTTCCGCGACACCATCCGGTCGAAGCAGCGGACGAACCTGCTCCTCTTCCTCACGCCCTACATCATCCGGGAGGAGGGCGACTACCGCCGGATCTACGAGCGCAAGCGCAAGGAGCAGGACGAGTTCATGCGCCAGTTCTACGGGCGCCTGCCGGAGTACGAGGTGCAGGTGGACCTCGACCGGAAGACCGGTCCCTACGGCCGGATCCGGCGGGGCGTCCAGCAGGAGGAGCAGCGGATCGAGCACGGCGGGCCGGGCCTGCCCGGCGAGCGGGTGGTGGTGCCGCCCTCGGAGCGGCTGCCGGCCGGCGTGCCGGCCGCGGCCGAGGTGGCGCCCCCCGAGCCCGGCGGTTCGCCCGAGGCCGAGGGGCCGGAGGCCTCTCCGGTCGAGGCTCCCGAGGGAGCGGAGCCGCCCGCCCCGCCCGCTTCGGCGCCGCCCCCGCCGGCCGGTCAGCCGGCCACACCGCCGCCCACGCCACCGCCCGGCCCGCCGCCGGGCACGCCCAGCACCGAGTAGCGCGAGGAGCCATGCCCGACGACGCCCGCACCGAGATCGTCCCCGCGCCCGAGGCGCCGCGCGAGCGGACCGCGCTCGTGGCCCACGCGCCGGCCTGGCTGTGCGGCCGGCCGCTCGGGGAGATCCTGCGCGAGACGGCGGGCCTCCCCGAGGAGCGCCTGAAGGCCGCCCTGGAAGCCCAGCGCGGGGAGGAGGCCGGCGTCCGGCTGGGGGAGATCCTGGTGAGGATGAAGGCCGTGACCGAGGAGCAGGTCCTCCGCGCGCTGGCCCTCCAGCTCGACCTGCCCTTCCTCGACCGGATCGACCCGGCCACGATCCCCCAGGACCTCGTCAAGAAGGTCCCCATCAACTTCGCCAAGCAGGCGCGCGTGCTGCCGGTCGGGACGCAGGGGGAGGCGGTGCGGGTGGCGGTGGCCGACCCGCTCGACACCGCCGCGCAGGACAGCCTCTCCATGCTGCTGGGCGCCTCCATCGCCCCGGAGGTGGCGGCGCCGCAGGCGGTGGTGGACGCCATCAACGCCGCCTACGAGCGGGCGGAGGACGAGCACGAGAAGCTGATGGAGGACCTCGAGACCGAGGACCTCGAGTCGGTGGCCCACGAGCTGGAGGAGCCGACCGACCTGCTCGACGCGGACGACGAGGCGCCCATCATCCGGCTGGTGAACTCGCTCATGTTCCGGGCGGTGAAGGAGCGCGCCAGCGACATCCACATCAACCCGGAGGAGAAGGACATCTCGGTCCGCTACCGGATCGACGGCGTCCTGCGGGAGGTGATCCGGCCCCCGAAGCGCTTCCAGGCCTCCATCGCCAGCCGCATCAAGATCATGGGCGACCTCAACATCGCCGAGAAGCGGCTGCCCCAGGACGGCCGGATCCGCATCAAGATCGCCGGCAAGGACGTGGACATCCGCCTCAGCACCGTGCCCACCGCGCACGGAGAGCGGATCGTGATGCGCCTGCTCGACAAGTCGAACGTGCTGCTCGACCTGTCCGAGCTGGGGTTCGAGGACTGGCAGCTCAAGATCATGGACGGGCTCATCACCCGCTCCCACGGGATCGTGCTGGTGACGGGCCCCACCGGCAGCGGCAAGACCACCACGCTCTACGGCGCCCTCGCCAAGATCAACTCGCCCGACCTGAACATCCTCACCATCGAGGACCCGGTCGAGATCCCGCTCAAGGGAGTGGGCCAGGTCCAGGTGAACCCGAAGATCGAGCTCACCTTCGCGAACGGCCTCCGCTCCTTCCTGCGCCAGGACCCCGACGTCATCATGGTGGGCGAGATCCGCGACCTGGAGACGGCCGAGATCGCCATCCAGGCCTCGCTCACCGGCCACCTGGTCCTCTCCACCGTGCACACCAACGACGCGGCCGGCGCGGTGACGCGCCTGGTGGACATGGGGGTCCAGCCCTTCCTGGTGGCTTCCTCCCTGGTCGGCATCCTGGCCCAGCGCCTGGTCCGGGTGATCTGCCCGGAGTGCCGGGTGCCCTACCTGCCCACCCGCGAGGAGCGCGACCAGGTCGGCCTGGCCGACGACATCTGGGCCCAGGCCGGGAACCCGAAGGCGATCTACAAGGCGGCGGGCTGCCCCGCCTGCCAGCAGACCGGGTACCAGGGGCGCACCGGCATCTACGAGCTCATGCTGGTGGACGACGACATCCGGCAGCTCATCCTGAAGAACGTCGACTCCTCCACCATCAAGCGGGCCGCCGTCTCCCGCGGCATGCTCACCCTCATGCAGCACGGCGCGTTCAAGGTCGCGCGGGGGATCACCACCGCCGCCGAGGTGCTGTCCGTGACCGCCGAGGACCTCCACTAGCGGACCACCATGCCCGTCTTCGAGTACAAGGCGCTCACCACGGCCGGCAAGGCGGTGCAGGGGCTCCGCGAGGCGGAGAGCCCGAAGAGCCTGCGGGCCGCGCTCCGCCGCGACGGCGTGTTCCTCACCGAGGTGCTGGGCGAGAAGGAGCAGCAGGCCCAGCAGAAGCGCGAGGTGAACGTCCGGCGCTGGGTGCTCGGCCGC
>DATIUR010000431.1:0-7273 GCA_035466675.1 Anaeromyxobacteraceae bacterium
GGACGACGGCCATCACCGCCACCGAGCCGGATGCCCGCGTCATCTGCGCCACCGCGAAGCGGTGGAGCCCGGCGGTGAAGACGGTGGTCGGGAACGTCCACGCCACGTTCTGCTGGGAGGAGATCCTTCGCGAGGACCCGAACGTCGACTTCGTGGTCCGCGGCGAGGGCGAGGAGACGATGGAGGACCTGGTCCGCGCGGTGGCGGCCGGGGAGGGGTGGGAGCGGATCCCCGGGCTCGCCTGGCGCAAGGACGGCGCGCCGGTCTCGAACCCGCCCCGGCCGCTCCTGCGCGACCTCGACGCGCTCCGGCCGGCCTTCGACCTGCTCGACTGGGAGACGTACCGCTACCGGCCCAGCCCGGAGGGGCGCCTCGCCATCGCCTCCTCGGCGCGGGGCTGCGCGCAGCGCTGCTCCTTCTGCTCGCAGCAGAGGTTCTGGGCCCGCTCCTGGCGGGGACGCGATCCCCGGCGGTTCGTCGAGGAGCTCGAGATGCTCCGCGACCGGCACGGCGTGCGGGTGGTGATGCTCTCCGACGAGACGCCCACCACGAGCCGCGAGCGGTGGGAGCGGATCCTGGACCTCCTCGTCGAGCGCGGTACCGGCCTCGAGATCCTGATGGAGACGCGGGTGGACGACGTCCTGCGGGACGAGGACCTGCTCCCGAAGTACGTGCGGGCGGGCGTCTCCCACGTCTACGTGGGGGTGGAGTCCACCTCGCAGGCGACGCTCGACCTCTTCCGCAAGGACATCCGGGTCGAGCAGTCGAAGCGAGCCATCGATCTCCTCAACGCGCACGGCATCGTGAGCGAGACCTCCTTCGTGCTCGGCACGCCCGAGGAGACGGTCGAGTCGGTCCGGGGCACGGTGGAGCTGGCCAAGTGGTACGCGCCGGACATGGCCTTCTTCCTGGCGCTCACTCCCTGGCCCTACGCGGACATCGCGCCCGAGCTGGCCTCTCGGATCGTCACGCGCGACTTCCGGCGCTACAACCTGGTCGAGCCGGTGATGAAGCCGGACCGGATGACGGTGGAGGAGCTGCACCGGGAGCTGCACCGGGCCACCGGCCACTTCTTCCGGCACAAGTTCGAGAACCTGGCCGCCCTCCCGCCGGCGAAGCGGTCGTTCATGGTGAGGGTCCTGAAGCTGCTCATCGAGCGGAGCTACCTGGGCGAGGAGATGCGGCGCATGGCCGGGCACGCGCGCATGCCCGAGTCGGTGCGGGCCATGCTGGCGGAGATCGAGGCCGGGGACCGCGCGCCGGCGGTGCGCCGGGCGGGCTAGCCATGCGGCCCCTCGCGGCGCTCTGCGGCCTGGCGATCGCCTGCGCCCACCGCGGGCCGCCGGCTGCCCCGGCCGCTCCGCCGGCGCGGATCTTCGAGCCGAGGCCGGCGGCCGAGGTCGCGGCCGTGAAGAACCCGCACGCATTCCAGGGGAAGCCGCTCTGCCAGCGGTGCCACGAGCCTTCCGGGCCGCTCGTGGCCGATCCGGTCGCGCTCTGCCGGCAGTGCCACCGGTTCGGGCACGGCAACCACCCGGTGGACGTCGTGCAGAAGGGCGACGCGAAGGGGCTGCCGCTCCTCGCCGGCGGCCGGGTCGCCTGCCACACCTGCCACGACCCGCACCGGGTGGCGCCCCGCTCCGGGCTCCGCAAGCCCTTCGACGACCTGTGCCGGAGCTGCCACCGGGGGCACTGAACGCTACGGCTCCCCCCGGGCGAGCGCCGCGCGCACGGCCTGGGCCTCGGCGGCGTACTCCGGCCCGGCGGTCTCGACGAAGCGGGCGGCGGCCTCCCGCGCGGCGGCGCGGTCGCCGCGGGCCCGCTGGAGGAGGGCCAGGTTGTACCAGGCGCTGGCCTGCCGCTCGTTCGCCTCCACCGCCCGGAGGGAGAGCGCCAGGGCGGCGGCCGCCTCGCCGCGGAGCATGCGCCAGGTGGCGAGGTCGGCCAGCGCGGCCGCCTGGCGGGGGTCGGCCGCCAGGGCGCGCTCCCACAGGCCGGCGGCCTCTTCGAGGCGCCCGGCGTCGCGGGCGAGGCGGCCGAGGCCGTAGAGCGCGCCGGCGTGACCCGGATCGAGGGCGAGCGCCCGGCCGAGGGCCGCCTCCGCCTCGGGGCCGCGCCCGAGCGCGCGCAGAACGTCGGCGCGCACGGTCTCGGCGTGCGGGTCGCCCGCGTGGATGGCGAGCGCGCGCTCGATCTCCGGGAGCGCCTCGGCCGCCCGCCCCCCGCGGAGCAGGATCTCGGCCAGCTTCACGTGGACCTTGGCCGAGCGGGGCACGCGCTCCGCGGCGAGGCGGAAGAGGTCCGCCTCGTCGCCCCAGGCCCGGGAGTAGCGGACCGCGGCGCCGGCGAGCGCGGCCAGGATCACCGCCAGCGCGGCGCCCGAGGCGAGGGCGGCGCGGCGCGGCAGGCGGCGGAGGCCGGCGTCCGCCCCCGCTCCGGCGAGGAGCGCGAGGCCCACCCCCGGCAGGTAGAGGAGCCGCTCGCCGAAGATCGTCCCCACCGGGAAGAGGAGGTTCGAGGCGGGGAGGAGCGCACCCAGGTACCAGCCGGCGGAGAGGAGGACGACCGGCGCCCGCCGCCGGAGGCGAAGGCCGGCGGCGATCCAGAGCGCGAGGACGGCGGCGGAGGCGAGGAGCCGCGGGTCGAGGGGCGAGCGGACGAGCGGGATGGCGTCGAACGACCAGTCGGGCGACTGGCCCACGGGCAGGACCTGGAGGAGGAGGCCCTTGCCCACGACCGCCACGGCGGTCGCGACGCGCACCGCCGCCGCCGCGTGCGCCGCGGGGTTGTCCACGAAGGGCACGTCCGGCGGGGCCCCCAGGCCGCCCGCCACGGCCCGGTAGAGGGCGAGCCAGGCCGCGAGCGCCGCGGCGCAGGAGGCGTACAGGATGGCGCGGCGGCGCCGCCCCTGGGCCCCGGCGGGTCCGGCGGGGAAGGCGAGGTCCTGGAGCGCCGCGAGGCCGATGCCGACGGCGCCGACCTCCTTCGAGAGCATCGCGCCCAGGTAGGCCGCGGCGGGGAGGGCGAGCCGGGCGCCGCCCCGCTCCAGGGCGGCGCGCTGCGCGAGCATCATGGCGAGGAGCAGGATCGTGGCGAGGACGTCCTTGCGCCCCACCACGTTCGCGACCGCCTCGACGTGGACGGGGTGCACCGCGAAGAGGAGCGCGGCGATCCCCGCGGCGCGGTCGGGGAGGCCGAAGGCCCGCCCCAGGAGGACGACCAGCGCCGCGGCGAGCGCGTGCAGGAGCACGTTGGCGAGGTGGTAGCTCCAGGGGGCGAGGCCGGAGAGGGCGTGGTTGGCCGCGTAGGTGAGGGCGGTGAGGGGCCGCCAGGCGCGGACCTCGAGCCCGCCGCCGGACCATTCCGTGCGCGAGACGAGGGCGGGGAGGGTGGCCGCCGACCGGATGAGGCGGTTGCGGGCCACCACGATGTCGTCGTCGAAGGCGAAGGGGTGCCCGATGGTCGGGGCGTAGGCCAGGGCGGCGGCGGCGGCCGCGGCGAGCGCCCAGCGTCGCGTCGGGCGATCCTCGCGCGCGGGCGGCATCGGGCGACTGTGTCAGCGGGCGGCGCGCCGGGTCAAGCGCGCCCGGAAGCCGGCAAAGGGAAGCGGGGGCCGGTTTCCCGGTCCCCGCTCTCCCTCTTGCTCCGAGTGAAGGGGCTACTTGATGTGGCAGGCGGTGCAGAGGGCCGAGGCCGCCGGCGACAGGCGGAGGAAGTTCACGTACGTCGTGGAGTGCGGGTCGTGGCAGGTGCCGCACTCGATGAGGCTGCTGTACAGCGGAAGCGTCGCCGGCAGGGCGTTGAACTCGTTCGCCACCGCGCCCGGATAGGTGATGCCCACCGGGTGGTCGTTCCGCAGGTCGGTCCCGACGTTCGCCGTGCCGGTGACCGGCTGGCTCCCGGTGTTGTAGTCGAGAGGGGTGCCGCCGTTGTAGACGGTGCTCACGTCGGCCGAGCCGTCGTGGCAGGAGAGGCAGGTGCGCGAGTTCACGCCCGGTGCCGATGGCGTCTGGTTGATGGTGGTGCTGGTGTACACGGTGTACGTGCTGCCCGGCGTGGCGCGGTTCCAGAGCGGCGCGCCCGTGAAGCCGGTGTTGGTGTTGTGCGGGGCGTGGCAGAAGACGCAGGTCTGGTCGGTCGTGGTCGTGGGCACCCGAGCGGACGAGAGGTCGTGCGCCGTGCCGGACACGCCCGCCAGGGCGTTCGTGGTGAGGCCCGCAAGGAGGAGCGCGAGGAATGCCTTCTTCATGAAAACCCCTTTCGGAGGGTCCCCGTGTAGGGAGGCACGGGGGTGGAATGGCCCCCATGCCAGTGCAAACCTCGAACCTGACAATTCACCGACAACCATCTGGATTCACTGATGTAAGTTCTACATCCACCGGGGTCCTTTCACGCAGTTCCTGCGTGATATGCCCCATCTGGTCACCGAGCCGGGGCGAAGCTGTCCTCCGCGGTGGTTCCGAAGAGGACGTATTCGTTCACGCGGCCGGCCATGTAGTCGGCCACGTAGATCTCGTTGCGCGAGCTGATGGCGATGGCGGTGGGGGCCGCCATGAACTCGACGCGGTTCGCGGGGCCGCCGTAGGCCATGAGCGGCTGGTGGCGGGCGTTGAACATCTGGACGATGGCGGCGTCGGTGTCCACCGCGTGCAGGTTGCCGAAGGAGTCGAAGGCGAGCCCCTTCAGCTTCTGGAAGACCCCGGGGGCGGCGACGCCGGAGGCGCCGAAGAAGGCGACCAGCGCGCCCTGGGGGTCGAAGACCTGGATCCGGAAGTTGAGCATGTCGCTCACGTACACGTTGCCGTCCGGCGCCACCGCGACGTGGTTCGGGAAGTTGAACTCGCCCGGCGCCGGGCCCCGCGTGCCGATGGTGCGGAGGTGCTCGCCCCCGAGCGCGAAGACCTCCACCTTGTGGTTCCGCGTCGCCTGGCGGCCGCCGTCCACGGCGTAGAGCACCTGGCGCTTGCGGTCGATGGCGAGGCCGGTGGGCCGCTCCAGGAACGGCTTGCCCATCTGGCGCAGGAACTTCCCGTCCGGGCCGTACACCCAGATGGCCGCGCCCACCGGGTCGGTGACGTACAGGTTGCCCGCCGCGTCGAGCGCCACGGCGAAGGGCTGGGCGGGGCGGTAGCCCTCCGGGTTCGCCACCGCGCGCACGCGCCTCGCCTCGAGGTCGAACTCGAGCACGCGCCCCCGCGGCGCGCAGGCGACGAAGAGCTTCTTCTCATCCGCGGAGAGGGCGAGCCCGGTCGGCTCCTTCACGACCAGGTCCGGATCGGCGGGAACGAGCGCGCGCCAGACCTTGTCCATGCTGCCCTGCCGGAGGTCCTTCTCGCTGGAGAGGCTCCGCACGTACTTCACCCGCGGCTTGTCCGGAGGGAGCGGCCAGACCACCTCGTCCTTCTTCTGGGACGCGGTGGTGGCGCAGGCGGTGGCGAAGGCGAGGGCGACGGCGGCGGGGAGCGCCGCGAGCGCGGTCGGCCGGCGTGCGTGAAGAGGGGCGGAGTGCATGGTGTGAAACCTCGGTCTCCTCGGGGCGGGAGGGGCCCGCGCCATTCTCGCCCCGGTCGGGCCCGGGACCAAGAGGACGCTTCCCGGGGGCCGGCCCGCCTCGGCGCACCCGCGGGTCGGGCGAGCCTCCGCGCTCGCCGGTGGACCCCGTCGGCCGCCTCGGGCCGATCTCGGGCCGCGGGCTGGAATCCTGGCCCGCGGCTCGGGCGGCCGGTCCATGTAACCCAGCGTCACATCGCGCCTCGCTCCGCGGGCACGGTTCCTGCGTGCGACCCGCGAAACCTCGCCGTGAACCCGAGAGCCACGTTGGCGGGAGTATCGGGCTGTGCTTCCGGATCGGTGCCAAGTCCTGCGGATCCAGCCCGGCGCCATCTGTGACCTGGAGGTGTGGGGCAGTGCTTCGGCGCTTTCGCGTGTCGAGCGGGAGATACGCTTCCCAGAGTCGATGTCGCCGCAGGAGGCACAGCCGTGACGGCCGCCGCGAGCAATCGAGAGAAGGCGGCCACTTGGGCCTCTGGTAAGGGGCCATCCGTCCAGGGCGAGAGTGAAGGCCTCGGCCCGTTTGGAGTGGGACCGTGACGGAGGGAAAGGTCTTCCCGAACCGGGAACTGAGCAGTAGGTGGACGCCCTTGCTCAAGGTGATCTGGTTACCAGGCTTCATCGCTGCGTTGATTCAACCATGGCTGTCGGACGACACACTTGGTTGGCGGCTACTGCAAGTCTGCGCGTGGGGCGCCGGCATGATCCTGTTTTGGGGGACGTATGGGGCGCTGAAGAGGGTGGTTGCCGAGGAAAGTGGTCTGCGCGTCTCGAACTATCTCCACGAGGACGTGATTCCCTTTGGGCATGTGCTGTCGGTAACCGAGTGGCGTTGGTGGACGCCGCGAATCACCCTGGTACGCCTCGGGCGCGCATCGCGATTCGGATCGCGGATCCTCTTCGTAACCCCCGCGCCGCTGATCCTGGGTGACCGAGCCGTGCACCCCGTTACGCTCTTCATCCGGGAACAGGCGAGGATGGCCCAACAAGACTCGCGAATCGACGTGTAGAACCTGGGCCCGCCCCAGAGACGCGGCGACGCGGCCGACCGCGTCGCCTTCCATCAATACCCCCGCCCCTCGTGCACCAGAGTTCGCACGTAGCCGATCGCTTCGTCTGGCAAGAGGGGATGTGATCTTTCACAAGTAGCCCTTCTCACCAGACTGCGTCGGGCTGACGGGAGCCTTGCTCGAGTGAAGTCGCGCCCAACGGCGGCTTGGCCGCCCAGCGCGCAGCTTGAACGGGGTCGACCGCGGTTCGACGAGGCGCTGATGCGGGAAGGTGTGGCGGCTCACGGCAGGCGCCCAGGCGCGTCCTGCCGAAAGACGGCAGTGCTTCCTCGTTGCACAGTAACCGTGCAGGACGTATAAGCCGGGGCTGTGGCCCGCGGCGCGACGGAAGCTCGACCGACTCGACCGGGCGAGGGAGCCGCGGGAACTGGCCGACCCGCCTGGCAACCGGCTGGAGGCCCTGAAGGGTGAGTACGCGGGGTACTTCAGCATCCGACGACCAGTACCGGATCGTCTTCCGTTTCGAGCGCAGCGATGCGCGCGATGTCCAGATCGTCGATTACCACTGAGGCGAGGACCACCATGCTGCCGAAGAACCGACCCCCGACTGCCCCCGGAGAGATGCTGCTCGAGGAATTTCTCAAGCCTCGCGGCGTCACGCAGGTCGAGCTCGCGTCGCGGATGGGCGTTCCGATCCAGCGGGTGAACACCAT
>DATIUR010000432.1:0-2359 GCA_035466675.1 Anaeromyxobacteraceae bacterium
AGCCGCTCGGCCAGGTGGCCGCCTCCATGTCGCGCGTGGCCGGCGGCGATCTCACCACCCGGGTCCCGGCCGAGTACAAGGGCGAGCTGGGGCACCTGGCCCGCTCCTTCAACGCCATGGTGGAGGAGGTCGAGCGCTCCCGCGACGAGCTGCAGCGCACCGAGGCGCTCCGCCGCGAGGTGCAGATCGCCCACCAGATCCAGACCGCCATCCTGCCGGTGAGCCCCGCCGTGAGCGGCTTCGAGGTGGCGGCCCGCATGAAGCCCGCCGACGACGTGGGCGGCGACCTCTACGACATCCTCGCCTTCGACAAGACCTTCTGGGTCCTCATCGGCGACGTGTCGGGCCACGGCATCAACTCCGGGCTCATCATGATGATGTCGCAGGCCGCCGCCTACGGAGCGATCGCCGACGACCCGCTCTGCTCGCCGCGGGACGTCATCGCCACGGTGAACCGGGTGGTCCACGAGAACGTCCAGCGGCGCATGCGCCGCGACGACTACCTCACGCTCATGGCGGCCCGGCACCTGGGGGACGGGCGGTTCCTGGCCGCCGGCGCCCACCAGCCCGTCTTCGTGGCGCGGGCGGGCGGCCGGGTGGACGTGATCGAGGCGGCCGGGCAGTGGGTGGGTCTCTCGCCCGACTTCGCGGCCGGCATCCGCGAGTACGAGTTCCAGGTCGCGCCCGGCGAGATGGTCTGCTTCATCACCGACGGCGTGGTCGAGGCGGCCAACGGGGCCGGGCAGCTCTTCGGAGAGGACCGGCTCTCCGGCATCCTGCGGCGCGCCAACGGCGCGTCGGCGTCGCACGTGCTGGGGGAGGTCTTCTCCCAGGTCGAGGCGCACGCCGCGGAACAGGCGGACGACATGACGGCGGTCATCCTGAGGCGCAAGAATGAAGACTGAACACGCGGAGAGGCCGGGAGGCCACAACATCCACCTCATCCTTCGCATGAAGCCCGTGTGGGTCTTCATCGACGAGATCCGCAGGTTCGTCGAGTCCTTCTGCGCCTGCGCCATCCCCGGGGCGAACCGGGAGGCGCAGCTGGCGCTCACCGTCCACGAGCTCATGCAGAACGCCATCCCCCACGCCCGCGGCGAGGACGTGGACCTCTTGCTCGAGGTCGATCCGACCGCCGATCGCGTCCTCGTCTCCGTCACCAACGTCTGCACCGACGACGAGTACGCGGCCCTGCGCGATCGGGTCGAGGGCATGTACCGCGAGCGCGACGCCCTCGCGCACTACGTCAAGTCCATGGGCCAGACGCCCACCTCGAACCGCGGCGGGCTGGGCCTGCCCCGCATCCGCTTCGAGGCCCAGCTCGATCTGAGCGTGAGCCACGCCGGGGGGCGCGTCACCGTCCAGGCGTCCGGACCGCTCCGGGTCCCCGCCATCAAGGTCTCGGGAGGGAAGCATGGCTAGCCAGCCGCTCGTGGGAGGTCGCCTCCCGGTCCAGGTGTCCGAAGAGAAGTACTCCGCCGCGCTCCTGACGGAGCCGCAGGGAATCCGCGTCGCGTTCCGGGGCACCATCAGCACCATCAATCCGGGCGTCGTCCTGAACCCGTTCGTGGACGCGGTGCACGACCACGTGCGCAGCCGCGGGGCGTCGGAGGTCCGGGTCGACTTCCGGGACCTGGAGTTCTGCAACTCCTCCGGGTTCAAGGCCTTCATCCACTGGATCCAGCGCATCAACGAGTTGCCCGAGAGCGGTCGTTACCAGCTCCGCTTCCTCGCCACCGCCGCGCGCAAGTGGCAGCGGACGAGCCTGCTCGCCCTCTCCTGCTACGGCGTGAACACGGTCGTCATCGAGGGGTAGGGCCCGCCCTCCGCCCGCCCCGGGTTCCGGCGCCCGGGCCGCGCCGCGAGGCCCGCCGCCGGGCGCGCCGGTGTACGCTCGCCCGGACCAGTGGCCGCGCCGCGGCCGGGAGGCATCGATGGAGCTCGTGGCCGGCTTGCTCGTGGTCGCGGTCCTGGGGGGGCCGTGGGTGCTCGCCATCGTCGCGATGGTCCGGGAATCGCGGCTCCGGCGCCGGCTGGGCGGGCTCGAGGAGACGGTGGGAGCGCTCCGCGCCGAGCTGGCCCGCGCGGTCGGGACGGCGGTCACCGCGGCGCCGGCCCCGGAGAGCGCCGCGGCGGCGGCACCGCCGGCGACGCTCCCCGCCGCGAAGGCCCTCTCGCCGGCTCCGGCTCCGACCCGCGCCGCGGCCCCGGAGGCGCCGCCCCCGGCCGCCGCCATGCCGTCCCCCGCCGCCGCCGCCCTGCCCCGGGCGTCCCCCGTCGCCCCGCCTTCCGGCGCCTCGCCGCAGGACACGCTCGAGGAGAAGATCGCGCTCGTCTGGGGCACGCGGATCGGCGCGCT
>DATIUR010000433.1:0-10991 GCA_035466675.1 Anaeromyxobacteraceae bacterium
AGTCCTGCGCCCTCGCCGACGCCACCAGGGTGCGCTCCGGCTCGCCGCCCAGCCTCGACAGCGCCACGAGCGGCCCCTCGCGCAAATCGAAGCTTCCCGAGGACGCGGCGGAGCGGAGGGCCGGGATCGCCGCCGCATCGCCGATCCGCGCCAGCGCGTCGCAGTACCGGTCGCGCACGTCCGGATCCCGCTCGCGGGCCGCCGCGTCGGCGAGCGGCCGGGCCGCCGCGCTCGCCCGCTGGCGGCCCAGCGACTCGGCCGCGAAGACCCGCACGAACATCTGGACGCCGGGGTCGGCGTCCTGGTAGGCGAGCTTGCGGAGGAGGGCCGGAACGGCCCTCTCGTCCCCCACGTCCCCGAGCAACTGCGCCGCCTTGGCGTAGAGGGCGCCGCGCACCACGCCGTTCTCGCGCGCCCAGGCCTCCAGCCTCGCGTCCCGCCCCTCCAGCACCTCGAGAAGCGGGGCGGCCATGGGCGCGCCGATCAGGCTCGCGGCGAAGGAGGCCTCCGGGAAGAAGGAGACCCCCGGCCGCTCGACGAAGAGCATGCGCAGCACCGTCGGCGACGCGCGCGGGTCCCCGATGCGGCCCAGGGCCAGCAGCGCCTTCTTCGCGGTGAACGGCGGGGTGGCCGCGTCGGTCGCCAGGGCCACGATCCGATCGACCGCGGCCGGGTCGCCGATCTCGCCCAGCGCGTCGACCGCGGCCACCTGGGTGTAGGCGTCGGGCGAGCCGACCATCTCGACCAGCTTCGGCACCGCCTCCTTCGCCCGCAGGGCCCCGAGCGCGGCGGCGATCTTCCGGTTCGCGTCGACGGTGTCGCGGTCGGTCGCGCCCGGTTCCAGCGCCGCCAGCAGGGGGCCGGCCAGGGCCGGGTCGCCGATCTCGCCCAGCGCCACCGCCGCCTCGGCGCGCGCCCGGGGATGCTGGCCGAGGACCTCGATCAGGGCGGGGGCCGCGGCCTTGCGATCTCCCGGCGCCTTGCGCACCTGCTCGAGCGCCTCGAGCTTCTCGTCGAGCCGGTTCCGCTTGACCGCCTGCCGGGCCCAGCCGGCGGGATCCGAGGGCGCGCTGCATGCGGCGGCGACGAGGCACCACAGGAGGGCAGCTCTGCGCATGGTTGGCTCCGGGTCTGGGGCTATGGGGCCGGCTCGCGGCCGGATGGGTCCACGTAGATGGGGGTGGGCTCGGGATCGTCGAGCTGCAGCGCCTGGCGCCGCACCCGGGCGGCCGCGGCGAGCGCCTCCGCGGCGGGCAGGAGCTCCGGCGCCCGCGGGGCGGCCGCGCGCATCCGCTCCACGGCGTCCTCCAGCACGGCGGCGTGGGCGGCCTCCCGCTCCTTCATGGCGTCCACCGCCTGGAGGAAGACGAGGAAGAACCTGCGCAGCTCGTCGCTGCGGCGGAGCGTCCTCATGCGCGGGTAGCGGCCCTGGGAGAGGACCGTCATGTAGTGGCCCATCACGAAGACGGGGCCCGCCACGCGGTGGGTGATGACCACCCCCACGAAGGCGAGCGCGAGGCCCATCAGGGCGGCGATCCCGGCGAAGGCGACGAGCAGCTCGCGGTCGCTCCGGTCGACCAGGGCGCGCAGCTCCGCGTCGAGGGGCACGAGCTGGATGGCCTGGACGTGGGCCTGGTAGAGCCAGAACCCGAAGACGAGCGCGAGCAGGACGCCCGCGCCGGCGAGGAGGAGCGCATACTTGAGCTGGAACCCGCGGTCCACGAGGTAGCTGCGCCGCCCGTGGGAGGCGGCGGGCGCTCGCGCTGCGGCGGAGGCCTCGGCCATGCGATGCTCTCCTTTCGGCGGCCGATTCTATCGCTTACCCCCGGTCCCGCAACGCTGGGGCGCCCGGGGGTGCGGGGAGGTGCGACCATGACGGCGAAGGCCAGGCAGGCCGGGCTCGCGGCGGCGTGCGAGGAGATCTGGCGGTCCGCCCTGGCGCGGCTCTCGGCGGCCCGCCTGGTCGGCGACTCGCTCCGGGCCGACCCCCTTCCGGCCGGGCCGGTGCGCGTGATGGCGCTCGGCAAGGCGGCCGGGCCGATGACCGAGGCCGCCCTGGCGGCCCTCGGGGAGCGCGCCCGCGATCCGCTGGTGGTCCTGCCGGAGGGCGAGCCCGTTCCGGCCGGCGCGCGCGCGCTCCGGGGCGCCCACCCCCGGCCCGACGCCGGCTCGCGGCAGGCGGGCGCGGCCATCCTCGACTGGGCCGCGGCGGGCGGGGGCGCGACCACCCTCGTGCTCCTCTCGGGCGGCGGCAGCGCGCTCGCGGTCGCGCCGGTCGAGGGGGTCCGCTTCGAGGACAAGGTCGAGGCGGTGGCCGCCCTCATGCGCGCCGGCGCGACCATCCACGAGCTGAACGCGCTCCGCAAGCACCTCTCGGCGCTCAAGGGCGGCCGCCTGGGGGTGCTCCTCGCTCCCGCCCCGGTCGAGGTGCTGGTCCTCTCCGACGTGCCGGGCGACGACCTCTCGGTCATCGCCTCCGGTCCGCTCGCGCCCGACCCGTCCACCTACGGCGACGCGCTCGGCCACCTCGAGCGGCTCGGCGTCCGGGTCCCCGAGGCGGTCCGCGCCCACCTCGAGGCGGGAGCGCGGGGCGAGCGTCCCGAGACGCCCAAGCCGGGCGACCCGCGCCTGGCCGGGGTCGAGCACCGGATCCTGGCCGGCCCGGTGGCGCTGGCCCGGGTGGCGGCGGAGGAGGCGCGGGCCCGCGGCTTCCACGCCGAGGCCGACCCATCCCCGCTCGCCGGCGACGTCGCCGAGGTCGCGGCCCGCGCAGCCGCCTGGGCGCGCGCACACGCCGGGCGCGGGCCGAGGCTGCTCGCCCTGGGCGGCGAGCCCACCGTGCGCGTGCCGGAGGGCGCCCGCGCCCCCGACGGCGGCAGGGCCCAGCATCTCGCCCTCCTGGCGGCCCGGGCCCTGGCCGGGCTGCCCGCCGCCCTGCTGGCGGCCGGCTCGGACGGGCGCGACGGCCCGACCGATCAGGCCGGCGCCGCCGTGGACGGGGAGACCGAGGCCCGGGCGCGCCGCCTCGGCCTCGACCTCGGCGCGGCCCTGGCCGAGGCCCGCTCCGGGCCGGCGGCGGTGGCGATCGGGGCGGCCATCCCCCGGCTCGTCACCGGCACGCACCTGTGCGACCTCGTGCTGGTGGCGGTGGAGTGACGGACGCGCGGCGCGCCGCGGGCTCGCCCCGCGGCCCGGGCCGCGGCTATCATGCGCCCGCCCGACGCCCGCGCCCCCGCGCGGCCGGAAGGAGACCCATGCCCACCCTGCTCGCCCTCCTCGCCGCCCTCCCCCTGGCGGCCGGCCCGACGCATCCCTTCTCGGTCCACGACATGCTGGCCATGGACCGTATCTCCGACCCGCAGCCGTCGCCCGACGGCCGCCTCGTGGCATTCACGGTCCGTTCCACGGACCTCGAGGCCAACCGGGGGCGCCAGGACGTGTGGCTCGGGGCGGTGGACGGATCGTGGACCCGCCGCCTCACCACGCACGAGGCCGACGACCACCAGGCCCGCTGGGCGCCCGACGGCCGAAGGCTCTACTTCCTCTCCGCCCGCTCCGGCTCCACGCAGGTGTGGCGCATCGACCCGGACGGCGGCGAGGCCGAGCCCGTCACCCGGCTCCCCCTGGACGTGGAGGCCTTCGCGGTCGACCCCTCCGGGAAGCTCCTCGTGCTGGCGATGTCCGTGTTCCCGGGCAAGAGCCCGGCCGAGACCCGGGCGCTGCTCGACGAGAGGGCGAGGTCCAGGGCCACCGGGATGGTCTTCGACCGGCTCATGGTCCGGCACTGGGACGCCTGGAAGGACGGCACGCGCAGCCACCTCTTCGCCTTCGACCTCGGCCGCGGCGCGGCGACCGACCTCATGCCGGCGATGGACGCCGACAGCCCCACCCGCCCCTTCGGCGGCACCGAGGACTTCGCCGTCTCCCCCGACGGGCGCACGGTGCTGTTCACGGCCAAGGAGGCCGGCCGCGAGGAGGCCTGGTCCACCAACCTCGACCTCTTCTCCGTCCCCGCCGACGGCTCCGCGGCGCCGCGCAGGATCACCGAGAACCCCGCCGCCGACGCGGGCCCGGTCTTCTCCCCCGACGGGAGGAAGCTGGCCTGGCGGGCCCAGTCGCGGCCGGGCTACGAGTCCGACCGGTGGGACGTGATGGTGCGGGACCTCTCGAGCGGCCGCGACCGCCGCCTCACGCTGCGCGCCGACGCCTCTCCCGCGGGCGACCGCTCCCCGCACGACCTCGCCTTCTCCCGCGACGGGAAGACCCTCTACGCCACCGCCGACCACCTGGGCCAGGTGCCCCTCTTCGCCCTGGACGTCGCCACCGGCGCCTCGCGGCGCCTCACCGGCGAGGGGACCTGCGCCGACCCGCGCCCTCTGCCGGGCGGACGCGTGCTCCACGGCCTCGACTCCCTGCTCGGCCCGACGGAGCTCCACACGGTGGGGGCCGACGGCAGGGACTTGCGGCGGGTGACCCGGCTGAACGACGCCCGGGTGGCGGCCGCCCGCTTCGGCGCGCCGGAGCCGTTCAGCTTCACCGGCGCCCGGGGCGAGAAGGTCCACGGCTACCTGGTGCGGCCGGCCGACTTCGATCCCGCCAGGAAGTTCCCGGTCGCCTTCCTCGTCCACGGCGGGCCGCAGGGGTCGTTCGGCAACGACTTCCACTACCGCTGGAACCCGCAGGCCTACGCCGGCGCCGGGTACGCCGCCGTGATGATCGACTTCCACGGCTCGACCGGCTACGGGCAGGCGTTCACCGACGCGATCAACGGCGACTGGGGCGGGGCGCCGCTCGAGGACCTGCTGGCGGGCCTGGACTTCGTGCTGTCGCGCTACCCCTTCCTCGACCGGGACCGGGTGGCGGCGCTGGGCGCCTCCTTCGGCGGCTACATGGTGAACTGGCTCGCCGGCAAGGCGCCCGACCGCTTCAAGGCCTTCGTGTGCCACGACGGCAACCTCGACGAGCGCATGGCCTACTTCGACACCGAGGAGCTGTGGTTCCCCGAGTGGGAGCACGGCGGCACGCCCTGGCAGAGCCCCGCCGGCTACGCGAAGCACAACCCCATCGACCTGGTGGGGAGCTGGAGGACGCCCATGCTGGTCGTCCACGGCCAGAAGGACTTCCGGGTGGTCTACACGCAGGGGCTCTCGACCTTCACGGCCCTGCAGCGGCGCGGCATTCCCTCGAAGCTGCTCCTCTTCCCCGACGAGAACCACTGGGTCCTCAAGCCCCGCAACTCGATCCAGTGGCACGAGACGGTGCTGGGCTGGCTCGACCGGTGGCTGAAGCGCTAGACGGGCCGGCGCGAGGCGCTCAGCGCCCGCGGCGCCGGCCGGGGCGGGGCCGCGGCCGGTCCGCCGACCATCCCTGGGCGCGCGCGGCCAGGAACTCGGCCAGGAAGTCCACGAGGAGCCGGACCTTGGCGGGGAGGTTGCGCGGCACCGGGTAGACCGCGTGGACGTTCGCCTCCGGCGTCCGGTAGCCGTCGAGCACCGTGACGAGCCGGCCGCGCGCGACCTCGTCGGCCACGTCCCACCAGGACCGGAGGATGAGGCCGTGGCCGGAGACGGCCCAGTCGCGCACCACCTCGCCGTCGTTGCTCGCGAGCGTCCCGCGCACGCGGACCGTCTCGGTCACCCCACCGCTCGTGAAGCGCCACAGCGCGTAGTCCGCTCCGTCCTGGCGGAGGATGAGGCAGTCGTGCGCGGCCAGCTCCCGCGGCGCCCGGGGCGTCCCGCGGGCGCGGAGGTACGAGGGCGCGCCGCACACCACCCGGTGGTTCGGGGCGAGCTTGCGCGCGACCAGCGCGGTGTCGCCCGGCGCGCCCACGCGGATCCCGATGTCGTAGCCCTCCTCGACCAGGTTCAGGGGCCGGTCGGAGAGGTCGAGCTGGACCTGCACCTCGGGGTAGAGCCGGGCGTACTCGAGGAGGGCCGGGGCCACGTGGCGGCGGCCGAAGCCGAAGGTGGCGTTGACCCGGATGAGGCCCCGGGGGGTCACCCGCCGGCTCCCCACCGAGCGCTCCAGCTCCCCGATCTCGGCCAGGATGCGGGACGCGCCCTGCAGGTACAGCTCGCCCTCGTCGGTCAGCTTGAGCCGGCGCGTGGTCCGGTGCAGGAGGCGCACGCCCAGGCGCTGCTCGAGACGCGCCAGCCGCTTGCTCACCGCGGAGGTCGAGATCCCCAGCTCGCGGGCGGCGGCGGAGAGGCTCCCCTTCCCCGCGACGAGCTGGAACAGGCCCATGGAGGTGTCGGCGTCCGGCACGATTGTTTCCCGGGGGGAAGAACGACCTTACCCCACCGTTGCCTTGCCGGACAGGCCCCCGCTCGCCATGCTCACCCGATCCGGCGGGCGCGCCGGCCGAGGGCTCGAACGAATGAAGACCCATCGCATCGCGGTGATCCCGGGCGACGGCATCGGCAAGGAGGTCGTCCCCGAGGGGATCCGCGTGCTCGACGCCGTCGCCTCCCGCCACGGCCTCGCCTTCCAGTGGGACGAGCTGCCCTGGAGCTGCGAGACGTACGCCCGCACCGGCCGCATGATGCCGGAGGACGGGCTCGACCGCATCCGCCGGCACGACGCGGTGTTCCTGGGCGCGGTCGGGTGGCCCGGCGTCCCCGACCACGTCTCGCTCTGGGGCCTGCTCATCCCCATCCGGCGCCGCTTCCAGCAGTACGTGAACCTGCGGCCGGTCCGCCTCATGCACGGGATCGCCTCGCCCCTCGCCGGCCGCGCCCCCGGGGACATCGAGTTCTGGGTGGTGCGGGAGAACAACGAGGGGGAGTACTCCTCGATCGGCGGCCGCATCTACGAGGGCACGGACGACGAGATGGCCATCCAGCAGGCGGTGTTCACGCGCCGCGGGGTGGACCGGGTGGTGCGCTACGCCTACGAGCTGGCCCGGTCCCGGCCGAAGAAGCACCTCACCTCCGCCACCAAGTCGAACGGCATCTTCCACACCATGCCGTTCTGGGACGAGCGGGTCGAGGCGATCGGGAAGGACTACCCCGACGTCCGCACCGACAGGTTCCACGTCGACATCCTCACCGCCCACTTCGTCCAGCACCCGGACTGGTTCGACGTGGTGGTGGGCTCGAACCTGTTCGGCGACATCCTCTCCGACCTCGGCCCCGCCGTGTGCGGAACCATCGGGATCGCGCCCTCCGCCAACGTCAACCCCGAGCGCGAGTACCCCTCCATGTTCGAGCCGGTCCACGGCTCGGCCCCGGACATCGCCGGCAAGCGGATCGCCAACCCCATCGGCCAGATCTGGTCGGGCGCGATGATGCTCGAGCACCTCGGCCATCCCCGGGCCGCCGCCGACGTGCTGGCCGCGATCGAGACGGTCGTCCGCGAGGGCCCCCGCACCCGCGATCTGGGCGGCACCGCCGCCACGGAGGAGGTCGGCAGGGCCATCGCCGCGGCGCTCCCTGCGCCGGTCGCGAGCGTGCGCTAGACTTCCCCGGCCTCGAGGAGCCTCACCCACGGAACACCACCGGAACAGGAGGCATCGCCCATGAACCCCCGTCGTCTCGCTGGGATCGCCCTCGGTCTCGCCTCGGCCCTCGCGGCCGGCCGCGCTTCGGCAGGCGGCTATCCCGACAAGCCGGTGCAGTACATCATCCCCTTCTCGGCCGGCGGCGAGTCGGACGTCGCCGCCCGCCTGCAGGCCCAGCTCTTCAGCACCAAGTTCAAGCAGGAGATGATCGTGGTGAACAAGCCGGGCGCCGGAGGCGCGCTGGCCTGGTCTCAGCTCAACGGGATGCCCGGCGACGGCTACACCATCATGGGCACCAACGTGCCCCACATCATCCTGCAGCCCCTCGAGCCGAACACGCCCTACAAGACCGAGGACATCACGCCGGTCTACTTCTTCCACTTCACGCCGGACGCGATCGTCGTGGCGGCGGAGAGCCCGTTCAAGACCTACGCGGACCTGGTGAAGTTCGCGAAGGAGAACCCGGGGAAGGTCACCTTCGCCGGCTCGGCCCAGTTCTCCGCGAACCACATGGCCCACGAGCGCTTCAAGCGGCAGGCGGGCGTGAACACCACCTACGTGCCGTTCAAGGGAACGGGCGACCTCATCGCCTCGCTGCTCGGGCAGCACGTCACCGCCGCCATGACCTACTCGACCCTGGCCGTCCAGCAGGGGCCCAAGGTCCGGCTCCTCGCCATCGCCACGGAGAAGCGGAGCCCGCTCTTCCCCGACGCGCCGACGTTCAAGGAGGTCGGGCTGGGCTGGGCGGGCGGCGCCTACCGCGGGATCGCGGTCCCGAAGTCCACTCCGGCCAAGGTCCAGAAGCAGGTCTCGGACATGATGGCGGCCCTGAACAAGGACCCCGACTACGTGAAGCGGATGACCGAGGGCGGGTTCGAGCAGGTGGACATCCCGCTCGACAAGATCCCCGCGTTCATGAAGGAGCAGACCAAGGCCACGCTGGAGGACGCCAAGCTCGCCGGAATGGTGCAGTGAGGGCTCCGGCGCGCTCTTCGCGGTGCGCGCTCGCCGGCCGGGGGGGCCGGCGGCGGCGGGCGCCGGAATGACCCGGATCCGCGACCCGCGGGACTTCTGGGCGGGCGTGCTCTTCGTGGCCGCCGGCCTCGCCGCGATCGCGCTCGCGCGCCGCCACCCGTTCGGCACGGCCGCCTCGATGGGGCCGGGCTACTTCCCCACGGTCCTCGGGGGGCTGCTCGTCCTGCTCGGCGCCCTCACCGCGGGCCGGTCCCTCCGCCCCTCCAGGCCCCAGGCGGCGGTGGGCGCCGTCCGGGTGCGGCCGGTCGTGCTGGTGCTCGCCTCGGTGGTCGCCTTCGCGGTGGCCCTCCCCAGGCTCGGGCTCCTGCTCGCGAGCCTGCTGGTCGTGGGGGTGAGCCGGACCGCCGCCCCCGGCTTCCGCTGGGGGGAGGTGCTGGTCTTCGGCGCGGCCCTCACCCTGTTCTGCGCGGCGGTGTTCGTGTGGGGCTTGAAGATGCCGATGCCGCTCTGGCCCGCCTTCCTGGGACGCTAGATGGACCTGCTCGCCAACCTCGCGCTCGGGCTCCAGACCGCGGTCACGGGCGCCAACCTGGCCTACTGCTTCGTGGGCGTGCTGCTCGGCACGCTCATCGGCGTCCTGCCGGGCATCGGCCCGGTGCCGACCATCGCGATGCTCCTCCCCATCACCTACACGCTGCCGCCGGTCTCGGCGCTCATCATGCTCGCCGGCATCTTCTACGGCGCGCAGTACGGCGGCTCCACCACCTCGATCCTGGTGAACCTGCCGGGCGAGGCCTCCTCGGTCGTGACCTGCCTGGACGGCCACCAGATGGCCAAGCAGGGGCGGGCGGGGACCGCCCTCGCCATCGCCGCCATCGCCTCCTTCTTCGCCGGCACCGTCTCCACGATCGTCCTCGCCGCCGCGGGACCGTGGCTCGGCCGGCTGGCCATCACCTTCGGGCCGGCGGAGTACTTCTCGCTCATGACGCTCGGCCTGGCCGGCGCGGTGGTCCTGGCGCACGGCTCGCTCCTCAAGTCCGTGGCCATGACCGTCCTCGGCCTCCTCCTCGGGCTCGTCGGGACGGACGTGAACTCGGGCGCGCTCCGCTACACGTTCGGGATCCCCGAGCTCGGCGACGGCATCGGGTTCGTGGTCATCGCCATGGGGGTCTTCGGCTTCGCGGAGATCGTCACCAACCTCACCGCCGCCACCACGCGCGAGGTGTTCACGAGCCGCATCGAGGGGCTCTGGCCCGGGCGGAAGGACCTGCGGGCGGCGGCCCCCGCCATTCTCCGCGGGACGGTGCTGGGCTCCATCCTCGGCGTCCTGCCGGGCGGCGGGGCGATGCTGTCCTCCTTCGCCTCCTACGCCCTCGAGAAGAAGATCGCGAAGGACCCCGACCGCTTCGGCCGCGGGGCGATCGAGGGCGTGGCCGGGCCCGAGGCCGCCAACAACGCCGGCGCCCAGACGTCGTTCATCCCCATGCTGACGCTCGGCATCCCCGGCAACTCGGTCATGGCGCTCATGGTCGGCGCGCTCATGATCCACAACATCCAGCCGGGCCCGCAGGTGATGTCCGGGAACCCGGCGCTCTTCTGGGGCCTCGTCGCGAGCATGTGGATCGGCAACCTCATGCTCGTGATCCTGAACCTCCCGCTCATCGGCATGTGGGTGAAGCTGCTCACCGTCCCCTACCGCTACATGTACCCGGCCATCCTGCTCTTCAGCGCCATCGGCACCTACAGCCTGAGCAACAACACCTTCGACGTGTACATGGCGGCGGGGTTCGGGCTCCTCGGCTGGATCTTCCACCTGCTCGAGTGCCCTCCCGCCCCCCTCCTCCTCGGCGCGATCCTCGGGCCCATGATGGAGGAGAACCTCCGCCGCACGCTGCTCATCTCCGGGGGCGACGCCACCGTGTTCTTCACCCGGCCGATCTCGCTGGGGCTGCTCCTCGTCACCGCGCTCCTGGTGGTGCTGCTCGCCCTGCCCGTGCTCCGCAGCAAGCGGGAGGAGGCCTTCCAGGAAGAGGACTGAGGCGGTCCCCGCGGCAGCGCGGCCCCCCGCCGGGCCCGCCCCCGACCTCACCTCACGAGGCGCGCCGCGTAGAACCCGTCCGCCCCGTGGCGGTGCGGCAGCGTGAGCAGATCTCCCTCCGGGCCGAGACAGTCGGCCGGGAATCCCTGCGGCGCGGGCGCGCGCCGGAACCCCTCGGCCAGGAGCGCGGCGGCCACCTCGGGCCCCTCCGCGCGCGAGAGCGAGCAGACGGCGTAGGTGAGGGGCGCGCCGGGACGTACCCACCGGGCGGCGGCCCGGAGCAGCGCGCGCTGCGCGGCGGCCAGGCGCGGCAGGTCGGAGGCCGCGCGCCGGAGCTTCAGCTCCGGGTGGCGCCGGAGCGTGCCCAGCCCGGCGCAGGGAGCGTCGAGCAGCACGGCGTCGAAGCTCTCCGGCTCGAGCCCGGGCAGCGGGCCCGCCGCGTCGGCCTGGATCACCTTCAGGGCGCCGAAACCCCGGCGC